>PLBV01000025.1 GCA_003135455.1 Hyphomicrobiales bacterium
CTGCTGCGAAGCATGGAACAAGCTCATCGACCAACCCTGGCGCATCATATCCATCGGGCTCCGCCAATGGGCGCATGGGTTCTGATCAATGGGACTTGGTATTAGTGGTCAGCAGTGCATCGATAAGCTTCCGCATTCCCCACGTCCCACGTCCCTCAAAGTGCCCCTTGGCTTGGATGAGCGCATCCCGCCAGCCAAGTTCGAAGGGTTTGAAGATCGCTGCTGCTCGCCTATAAGGGCGGGAATGTCTTCATCCCCACCCAAAACCGGCGCGCCGAAAATCGGCTTCGTCAGCCTCGGCTGCCCCAAGGCGCTCGTCGATTCCGAGCGCATCATCACCCTGCTTCGCGCCGAAGGCTACGAGCTGTCCGCCACCTATGAAGGCGCCGACGCGGTGGTGGTCAACACCTGCGGCTTCCTCAACAGCGCCAAGGAGGAATCGCTTGCCGCCATCGGCGAGGCCTTGGCCGCCAATGGCAAGGTGATCGTCACCGGTTGCATGGGCGTCGAGGCCGACCGCATCCGGGCGAGCCACCCGGGCGTGCTTGCCATCACTGGCCCGCAACAATATGAGGCGGTGGTCGAGCATGTGCACCAGGCGGTGCCGCGACCGCACGACCCCTTTCTCGATCTCGTGCCGCCGCAAGGCATCAGGCTCACGCCGCGCCACTACGCCTATCTCAAGATTTCCGAAGGCTGCAACAATGCCTGCAGCTTCTGCATCATCCCGAGCTTACGCGGACGGCTCACGAGCCGGCCGATCGGCGAGGTGCTGCGCGAGGCGGAGCGGCTCGTCGCCGCGGGCGTGCACGAGCTGCTCGTCATCTCCCAGGACACGAGCGCCTATGGGCTCGACCTCGGCTATGCCAAGAGCGCGTGGCGGGGAAGCGAGCACGAGGCGCGCTTCCTGAGCTTGGCGCAAGCGCTGGGCAGCTTGGGCGCCTGGATCAGGCTGCATTACGTCTATCCCTATCCCCATGTGGACCAGGTGCTGCCGCTCATGGCGGAAGGCCGCGTGCTGCCCTATCTCGACATCCCCTTCCAGCATGCCTCGCCGCCGGTGCTGAAGGCCATGCGCCGGCCGGCGCATCAGGAGAAGACGCTCCAACGCATCGAGCGCTGGCGCGCGCTCTGCCCCGAGCTCGCGCTCCGCTCGACCTTCATCGTTGGCTTTCCCGGCGAGACCGAGGAGGACTTTGCGTTTCTGCTCGATTGGCTGAGCCAAGCGCGGCTCGCCCGCGTCGGTTGCTTCAAATATGAGGACGTCGACGGCGCCCAAGCCAACGCGCTGCCGGGGCACGTGCCGCTAGGCCTCAAGGAGGAGCGCTACGCGCGGCTGATGCAGCATCAGCAGGCGATCAGCGCGGCCGTCCTTGCCGGACGCGTGGGCAAGACCATCGAGGTGATCGTCGATGAGGTCGACGACGAGGGCGCCATCGCCCGCTCTCATTGGGACGCGCCGGAGATCGATGGCAGCGTCTATCTCAATGGCCAGACGGCGCTCGCCCAAGGCGATCGCTTGCGTGTGCGCGTCACCCACGCCGACGAATACGATCTCTGGGCCGAGCCGATCGGGTCGGCCGTCTGTGCGGAGAAGGGGCAGTACGCGGAGGCTTGATGGGCTCTGAAGCCCGTGGCGCCGTTCAACTCGTCTTGGCGACGGTCAGGCTCTTGCGTGGGCGCGAGTAGAAGGTCCGGCCCATGGTGAAGGAGCCCGGATTGAAATAGCCCCTGAGGTTCAAGAGCGGCGTGAAGGCATAGGTGACCTCGGCCATGATCACGCTGCTATTGGCTTGGGTCAGCCCGGCCGGCAGCGTGACGACCGAGTTCGTGGCGCGGGCCGTGGCCCCGGTGGTGGCGTAGCTCCAGGCAACCTTCGGGCTGTTGTTTGCGTCGGCGACGACGCTCGACAGCACGATCTTGAGCGGGGTCGTGGGATAGGGCGTGAGGATGCTGGTCGCAGCGGAGGTGATGTCCTGAAGATCCGCGGTGGACACGGTCTTCACCTGCGCGGTCAGATCGGCCGCGGTGCTTGCCACGTCTGACGTGCGCCGGGTGATGGTGAGCATGTTGCCGAGCTCGATCGCGCCGACATAGAGCCCGATCACCACCGGTGCGAGGAGGGCGAACTCGATGGCTGACACGCCACGCCGGTCAAGCAGCGCGCGGAAAAGCCGCGGGGCCAACCCTACGCACCATCTCGCTCTCAATCCAAAGAGGTCCACTTCTCTTCGTCCTAATTCGGTTGGAACGGCTCATTGCGGAAGGCGGCGGTGGAGACGAGCAGCCTATCGCCATTGCCCATGTTGCTGAGGCCGATCGCCTGCGGGAACTTTGCCGTGATGCTCCACTCGTAGAAGGCCCTGACAACGACCACGTCGCCGCCAACGCCGGGGTCATAGGTGAAGCTCGTCTTCAGATTGCCATTGGCGTCCAAGGGGTTGGTGAGGTCAATGCCGCTGAAGTTCGTGAAGTGGCGGACATCGAGCTTCAGGTTGGCGCAGGAGATCGGCGCGTTCAAATGGTTGCAGACTTGGGTCTTGAATGCGCCCGCGTCAAAGCTTCCGGCCTGGGCCTGGCCGGTGCGAATGAGGCGGGCGCCCTGGCTGACGGCGTTGTCGAGCTCGAAATTGGCGAAATACACGATGCCCACCTCCAGCACGGCCAAAAGCAGCAGGATGAAGGGGAAGGCGACCAGCGCGAATTCGAGCGCCGAGGCGCCGGAATGATCGCCGAGGAAGGGCCGGATGACACCGTCCTTACGGGAGACGCTCTGCTTGGTCGCTTGCCGGGCCGGTCCGCTCAACGTCTTGGCTCCTTTGGATGCCGGCAGGGATAGCAGCAACGCGCTTAATAGGCGGTGAATACGCGGCTCACAATCGAAATACAGTAAATATTTAGCCAAGATGATTTCAAACTGATTTGACTAAAATTTGCTGCAAATTTGAATTGTCTTTGAGTAAATCGGAATACGAAACGTAAGAAGTTTTGCGCTTACATCCCGCATAAGCGGGAACGGGTACTGGCTCGCGGGGCCGGCGGACTCGGAGTGCAAGCAACAGGTGACGCGAATGCTGAAACAGCTGGGTCGAGTTCTGGGGAACTTCATTCAAGAGCGCCGCGGCAATGTGGCGATCCTATTTGCATTTTCGCTTATCCCCTTGCTGCTCGCCACCGGCGTTGCGGTCGATTACGGCCGCGCCATGATGGTGCGCGATCGCATGGCCGATGCCGCCGATTCCGCCGCGCTCGCCATCGGCTCCTGGCCGGGTCTCACTCAGGCGCAAATGACAACCAAAGCGCAGCAATTCTTCAACGCTAACTACCCTCCCTCGACCCTCGGCACCGTCGGCACGGTAAGTGTGAGCTTTTCCGGCAACGACATCACGGCCACCGTCTCTGGCACGGTCAAGACCACCTTCATGGGCATCGCCAACATTTTGGGTGCCAACATTGACCACATCGACGTCGGAGCCAGCAGCACCATCACCAAGCAACAGGGGAAGATAGAATTGGCCCTGGTTCTCGACAACACGGGCTCCATGGCCGGCACCAAAATCGCCAATCTCAAAAGTGCGGCGTCCAATCTCGTCGACCAGCTCGCTGCCACCGCGCAAGGCGCCGACGCCGATGCGGTTCGTCTTTCTCTCGTCCCGTACACAATGACGGTCAATGTCGGACCGACCAATAAGGGCGCCGCTTGGCTCACGGGCGTCATGCCGACAGCCTATGGGACCGATATCTTCACCACGGCCGGAACCGACCGCTTCAAGATGCTGAGCCAGATGGGCGTGTCCTGGGGCGGCTGCGTGGAGGCCCGGCCGTCACCCTATGACGTGACCGAATCGCCTCCCTCGTCCGGTGGTACACTCTATGTGCCCTACTTCGCGCCAGACGAGCCGGATACAAGCTACGGAGGTTACGTCAACAACTATCTGACCGACGTCTCAGTCGACCAAAACAAGAGCTGGCAGATTCAGCAAGGCGATCCGGCCAAATACAACAAGGCCCCAAAAACGGGAACGACATCGCTTGGTTACCAATTCGGCCCGAACTCAGGCTGCGAAATCCAGCCGCTAACACGGCTGACAAACAGTTTTTCGGGTTTCAAGGCGGCCATCAATTCGATGACTGCGGGCGGTGACACCGATATCAAGGCAGGCCTGATGTGGGGGTGGCATACACTGTCCCCCAATCCACCCTTCGCTGATGGTGTAACGTACGGAAAGGTCGGGTACACAAAGATCATGATTCTGATGACCGATGGTCAGAACCACAATGTCGTCCTCAGCGACAACGACCAATCGGCCTATTCGGACATCGGCTATATCTGGCAGGGCCGGCTCGGCATCATAAGCGGCTCGCTCAGTCAGCGGATCAGCGTGCTGGATCAGAAGCTGGCACAAGCCTGTGCCAACGCCAAAACCGCGGGCGTCGTGATTTACACTGTCGTCATCGACGATCCGACGGTCGATCAATCGACCATCAAGAACTGCGCCTCGAGTTCAGACAAATTGTTCGACGTTTCGGATTCCTCTGGGCTCGATGCGGCGTTCAGCAATATCGCCGGCTCCATCCAGAATCTCCGCATCGCAAAATAGCTCTTTTCTCAACGGGTCCCAAGGCCGATCCGGCTCCGAGCCGTTACGGCGATAATTGGTCCCATTGGATAGAGCGTGTCTGCTCGGACGTTGGCACCCCTCCGTCGCGGCGCCGCCCAGCATTCGAGCATCAAAATGACGGAAGGCTCCAATGCGGCTTCTCATCCTTTTAGTAGTCCTCATCGCTGTAGCCGCGGTCATTCAGGCCGAACGGAACCACTGCCATTGGGATGGCTCGGATCGGGCCTTAGAGTGGTCTGAGTGCCTCATTAGATAGTCGTGCCAACCAACGAAAGGGTGCGCACTGGTGTGGATCGTGAGGTGCGCGACAATGCCGCATTCAAGCGCAGAGCGTTGACCCGCGCTGTTGAAGAGATCACCTTCTGGTCGATCGACGTACGCAGTTAGACCCTAGTGATCATCGGAACTCCATCGAATGCCTAGCGACAGTCGGTACCTGCCGTCAGCGGTCGGTGTGATCTGATCCTAGGGTGATCGGCTCACCTCGATCGGACCTGACGGCCGATCGAATGAGGTGAGCCATGAACGAGACGATCGACATCTCGTCCCCCCTTGACCCCACCGAATTTGCGGCAGCGCTTGCTCAAGAGCACGTCGCCGACATTGTGGAGCGTCTGAACGCAGAGCCGCTGGAACGAGCGTCGGCAGTACTCTCCGCGATGCCGTTGGAGCGTGCCGCGGAGGTCCTTGATGAACCAGGCCTCGAGGCTGCGGCGGATTTAGTTGAGGCGCAACCTTCCGACAGAGCGATTGCCCTTCTGAAGGCGCTGTCGGCGGATCAACGAGCCGACATCTTCCGGCACCTTGATGCACCGGCCCGCGAGCGTCTCCTTACGCAACTCGATTCCGAGACGAGAACGTCGCTTGTTCAGCTTCTCGCCTATCCTGAGAACACCGCCGGCAGCATCATGACGACGGAGTTTGTTGGGGTGCCGTCCTCATGGACCGTGGGCGAGACGCTCAACCATATTCGCAAGGTCGAAAGCACGCGGGAGACCATTTACGCGATCTACCTGCTTGACCCGAAGACGAAAGTTCTCGTGAAGACAGTGTCACTCCGCCGGCTCATCGCCAGCGAGCCGCAGGTCTCCATACTTTCCATTGCGCCGCCACGCCGGCCCGTGACCGTATCGCCATTGGCGGATCGTGAGGAGGTTGCCCGCCTCATCTCCAAATATGACCTCCTCGCCGCTCCAGTGGTCGACAAGGGCGGTCACGTTCTTGGCATCGTCACTGTGGACGACATCATTGATGCCATCGTCGAGGAAAACACCGAGGACGTGCAGAAGTTCGGTGGCATGGAGGCGCTCGATGCGCCCTACATGGACATCGGCTTCGTCGACATGATTCGCAAGCGCGGGGGATGGCTGTGCGCCCTCTTTTTGGGCGAGATGCTGACTGCCAGCGCGATGCAGCACTTTGAAACCGAGCTGGATAAGGCCGTCGTCCTTACCCTGTTCATTCCCCTCATAATGAGTTCCGGGGGCAATTCAGGCTCTCAGGCTACCTCGCTCCTCATTCGCGCCATCGCTCTTCAAGAAGTGCAGCTCCGCGATTGGTGGCGCATAGCGCTCCGGGAGTTACCGACGGGAGTGATCCTCGGCGCCATCCTCGGCATAGGCGGTGTTGTTCGCATAGCCGTCTGGCAGAGCTTTGGCATCTTCGACTACGGTAAGCACTGGATTCTTATTGCCTGCACCGTCGGCGCGGCTCTCGTTGGCATCGTCACCTTCGGCTCGCTGGTCGGATCGATGCTGCCATTTATTCTGAAGCGTATCGGCTTCGACCCGGCGAGCGCATCGGCGCCCTTCGTGGCAACGTTAGTCGACGTTTCGGGTTTGGTAATCTACTTCAGCATAGCGCTGATATTCCTCAAAGGGACACTGCTTTGAGCCGGACCGCAGCATCTGCCCGGCGCGCTTTGCGCCGTCAGGTCCACAGCATCGACCAGAACAGGGCCGCGACCGTCAAAGCCATCAGCCCGGTCCCGGCCCAACCGACCAGCGCCAGGCGACGCCCAATGTGGAAGCGACCCATGGCCGTCCGGTTGGTGGCCAGCAGCATCATCACCGCCATGATCGGCACGGCGACCACGCCGTTGATCACGGCGCTCCAGATCAGCATCTGGATCGGACTGATGGGGGTAAAGCTCAGCGCAAGCCCGATCACCGTGGCCGCGGCGATGATGGCGTAAAAGCCCACGGCTTGGCCGGGCCTGGCCTCGAGCGTAGCGGGCCAGCCGAAGGCCTCGGCCACGCCATAGGCCGCGGAGCCCGCGAGCACGGGGACCGCAAGCAGGCCCGTGCCGATGATGCCGAGCGCGAACAATCCGAAGGCGAGGTTGCCCGCGAGCGGCCGCAAGGCCTCGGCGGCTTCGGCGGCCGTATGCACGTCCGTCACCCCATGCGCGTTGAGCGTGGCCGCCGTCGTGAGAATGATGAAATAGGCGATGACGTTGGAGAAGATCATCCCTGCCGTCGTATCGATGGCGATGCGGCCGATCTCGAGATTGCCGCGCCCCTTCAGGGCTCGCAAAGGACGCCGCCGCTGCAAGTGCATCTCCTCCACCTCCTGCGAAGCCTGCCAGAAGAAGAGATAGGGGCTGATCGTGGTGCCGAGCACGGCGACGACCATGAGCAGGTAGTCTTTGCTCAGCGAGGGGATCGGCCAGAAGGTGGCGAGCAGCGCCTGGCTCCACGGAATTGCGACGGTGAGCGCTGCGGCCACGTAGCAGAACAGCACCAGCGTCAGCAGCTTGAGCACGGGCGCATAGCGGCGGTAGGGGACGAACACCTGCAACAGGACCGAGCCCGCACCGAAGATGAGCGTGTGCTCATGGGTCAGGCCGCCGATTACCAGCGACAGCGCCTCGCCCATGGCTGCGAGGTCGGCCGCGATATTGATGGTGTTGGCCACCACGAGCAGGCCGACCAGCGCGAGCACGATGGAGCGCGGAAAGACTTGGCGCACATTGGCGACGATGCCCTGGCCGGTCACCCGCCCGATGCGCGCGCTCACCACCTGGATGGCGATCATGAAAGGCGTGGTGAGAAACACCGTCCACAGCAGGCCATAGCCGAATTGGGCGCCGGCCTGCGAATAGGTGGCGATGCCGGAGGGATCGTCGTCGGCAGCGCCGGTGACGAGCCCGGGTCCCAGCAGTCGGAGCAGAATATTCCGGCGCGGCATGAGCGGCATGAGCGAGCTCCGTTCGCCAGCACGCGCGGGCTTATTGGCGAAATTTTGGACGGGCAGAGGACAGCCCCCCGCTAGAAGCTTAGCGCATCGCCGAGGTCAGGTCAGGCTTGATGGGGTGTGGCTTGGTGTCTGCGCCCGACCCAGTTGGGGAACTCCGGCTCGATCGGGGCTATTGCCCCGGGCCGCCGCCTTCCGCCTGCGATTGCCCCATGGACTGCTTGGCCTGGATCTGCTTCGACACCACATCGAAATTGTCCGGTAGGTCCCCGACGGTGAGCGAGGGCGTGCAGTTCGGCGCGCAATAATAGGTCACTTGCGCGGTGCCCTTATGCATCATGACGTAGCCTTTGCCGGGCTCGGTGACGCTGAGATATTTGTTGATCACTTCCTTGCCGTCGGCATCGATGACGATGAGGTTGGTGCGGCCGTAGGACTTGCCCGTGACCACGAGCAGCTTGCCGGTCTGCACGGCGACATCGGCGATGGAGGGATTGCCCACGATGATCTCCGCCGCGGGCCGGTCGAGGGTGACGAGCTTCGCCTGGTCGATCACGACGCTGACATCGTCATTGGCGGCGGAGGCTGGCACGGCGCCCGCGCTCGCGATGACCGCGGCGAAGAGGAGCCCGATAGGGCTGAGCTGTGGCTGGCGGCGTTGGCCAGGCGTGGTCATGGCGCGTATTCCTTTGCACTCGAAACTCCCCGCATGAGACCCGCAAATGATGAAGGATTGGCAAATGGCTGCGCCGCGCCGGGACGCTCCTTGGTCGCCTCCGCGACCTTTCTTCCGCTGCCGAGAGCTCGGCTCGCCTAAGCTGCCCCCTGATCGAGGGCGCAACAAAATAAAATGCCGTGAAGATTTGGTAACTGAAAACGCGCCAGTTGTAAGGGTCGTGCCCGGCTTGTCGGCTCATCCGTTGAATATTACGCAAACACTCTGATAATGTGCATCCAAACTCAAGACAAAACGCCCGAAGAGCTCCATGTAAGCTCATCAGTAATACTTTAGAAACTAACTCAAACCGCGCGTGTCATGAACCTTGGGCGCCGGAATATACCGTTTGTTAACAGTAAGTCTCCTGCTTTATCGGATTGATTTAACTTGAATGTAACGCGACTCCTGGAGCTTGAGGCAAGTTCGAGCTGCCGGCAAATCGGCGGCGAACTGGGTGCTGTAAGAATCAGCCAAAGGGAGAGTCGGATGAAGATGTTGGTGGTACGCTTCGCCAAGGACGATTCCGGCGCGACGGCTATCGAGTATGGCCTCATCGCCGCCGGCATTGGCGTTGCCATTGTGACGGTCCTCGGCCAGGTCGGCGGCCAGTTGAACACCCTGTTCAACACCGTCGTGACAGACCTCAAGAAATAGGCTTGTGACCTTGGCGGCCTAGAATTCACCTGGAAACCGGCCGCCGCTCGGCGGGCGGCTTCGCTTCGGCGCGGGGCTGGACGACCGATTAACGCGGGCTTCAGGGCTTCCGCGTTAGATCGCCAGGCGGAAGCGACAGACGAGGAAGCTGGTCGAGCGATGATCAAGGATGTTCTCCTGCTCACGGTCTTTCCCGCCGGGATGGCTTTGGCGGCGGCCACCGACCTCTTCACCATGACGGTGCCGAACCGGATCGTCATCGCGCTCGTTGCGGGCTTCTTCTTGGTCGCACCGCTCGCGGGTCTTGGCTGGAGCGATATTGGGATCCACGCCGCCTTCGCGGGGCTGGCGCTTCTCATCGGCTTTGGCCTGTTCGCCTTTGGCTGGATCGGTGGCGGCGACGCCAAGCTGTTCGCTGCCACGGCCCTGTGGCTCGGGCCAGACGCGCTCCTCACCTATAGCTTGATCACGGCGCTGATCGGCGGGGCCCTGACGTTAGCGCTCCTCTTCCTGCGCGGCGTGCCGCTGCCTGTGGCGCTGGCCGGCCAGGGCTGGATCGTGCGACTGCACGATGCCAAGGAGGGCGTGCCCTACTGCATCGCGCTCGCGGCGGGGGGGCTTCTGGTCTACCCGCAAACCCCCTTCATGGCAGCGCTCGGCGGCTAGCGCGCTTTCGCGTCAGGTTGAAAGCGCCGGGAGCTCGCTCGGACCCGCGCGCATTCACCTTTGCCATTCCGCCTTTGGCCTGGTGCGCTCGGCCAATTTGGCACGGCCATTAACTTGGCGTTGAGATTTGGAAGTCAGAGTGAACCCGTTCGTCGGCTTGACCTGCGGGCACAGGGAGTAAGTTCTTATGAAGAGAGCCAGAATAGTCGTTCTTGCCATCGCCTTCACGGCGGCCATCGGCGCCGCTTGGATCGCCAAGCGCATCGTTTCGGGCCCGCGCGAGGTGCAGGAGGTGGAGAAGACGGTCGGCGCCGTCGACGTGCTGGTGGCGGCCAAGGACATCAATCTCGGCGATTCGGTTCGCGCGTCCGACCTGAAATGGCAGCAATGGCCAGCGGAAGGTCTCGCGCCTGGCCTGATCAGCAAGGCCACCCAGCCCGACGCTCCCGACAAGCTCTCCGGCGCCATCGCCCGCGCGCCCTTCATCGCCGGCGAGCCGATCAAAGAGCAGAAGCTGATCAAGATCAGCGAGGGCGGCGTCATGGCGGCGATCCTGCCGTCAGGCATGCGGGCCATCTCCACGCCGATCCGGGAGGAGACCTCCGCCGGCGGCTTCATCCTGCCCAACGACCGCGTCGACGTCATCCTGTCGCGCAAGGTGCAGGTGGGCAGCAAGGAAGACCATGTGAGCGACACCATCTTGCGCAACATCCGCGTGCTCGCCATCGGCCAGGTGCTCGAGAACAAGGACGGGGAGAAGGTGGCGACCGGCAAGACCGCCACTCTTGAGCTCACCCCGCGCCAGACCGAAGTCCTGGCGTTGGCCCAGTCCCTCGGCGAAATCTCGCTCTCCTTGCGCAGTCTGGCCGACGCCACCTCTGGTCAGATCGAGCCCACCACCAAGATCGGCGACTCCAATTCGAGCACGGTGAAGATGTTGAAATATGGCGTGCCCTCCCGCGCCTTCGGCGTGAACTGAAGAGATCGGGCTCGTGGCAACGGTTGGCCGCAGAAAAGGCGAGGCGATGGGACTGAGCTTACGCCAGGCTTTCGCACTATTCGTGCTGCTCGTTGTCGCCTCGGCGCTCGCCTTCGACGGCCTGCCCCGCCCGGCGCAAGCGGCCGATGGCGACCATCATTCCTTGCTGCGCATCGGCCCCGAAGTGCCGCTTCCCGCCACGCGCCGGATCAAGCTCGGCCTGAACAAGTCGATGTTCGTGGAGCTGCCGCGCGAGGTGCGCGATGTCATGGTCTCCAATCCGAAGAAGCTCGACGCGGTGCTGCAGACCTCGACGCGCGCCTATGTGATCGGCAACGATGCCGGCGAAGCCAACGTCTTCTTCAACGATAAGGACGGCAATCAGATCCTGACGCTCGAGGTCACCGTCGAGCGCGATCTCTCGGGGCTGAGCGACCTGCTCAATCGGCTTCTTCCCAACTCGAAGATCCACGTCGAAAGCGTGAGTGGCAGCGTCGTGCTCACCGGCACCGTCACTAGCCCGCTCGACGCGACACGCGCCGGCGAGATCGCCAACAGCGTTATTACTGTCGACGCGAGCGCACCCCCAACGACGTCAACGAGCTCAAGCACCGGCGTCGGCGCTATTGGCGTCGTTGCCAGCAGCCAGTCGACGACGAGCCCGACAGCCGCGGGCCAGGTCATCAACATGATCACGGTGGAAGGCCGCGAGCAGGTGCTGCTCAAGGTCTCCGTGGTGGAGATGGAACGCAATATCATCAAGCAGTTCGGCATCGACCTTAACGCGCTCATTAGCTCCGGCAACTTTGCCTTCGCCGCACTGAGCGACCTACCGTTCCCAATCAACGCCGCGGGCAAAGGCGTTCTAGCTCCGTTTTTGACGGGTGCCGGTCCCGTGGGTAGCGACGCGAGCTTCCCAAGTGCAGCCCCATCAAATCCCACCGTCGGCAACACCTCTGGATTTGGCACGCAATGGACGAAGGGGGCCAGCCGCGTGCAGAGCGTGCTGCGCGCGCTGGAAGAGGACGGCTTGCTGCATACCTTGGCCGAGCCAAATCTGACGGCAATCTCGGGCGAGACGGCGAATTTCCTTGCGGGCGGCGAGTTCCCGATTCCTGTCTCGCAGGGAACACAGGGCCAGATCTCGGTCGAGTTCAAAAAATTCGGTATCGGCCTTTCCTTCACCCCCGTGGTCATGGCCGAGGGCCGCATCAGCTTGAAGGTCTCGACCGAGGTGAGCGAGCTCACCAATGTGGGCGCTGTTCAATTACAGGGCATTTCCATCCCGGCGTTGAAGGTGCGCCGCGCCGAGACCATGGTCGAGCTGCCGAGCGGCGGCTCCATGGTGATGGCGGGCCTCTTGTCCGATCAGTCCAAACAGGCGCTGAGCGGTTATCCGGGCCTCAAGAACCTGCCGATCCTGGGTACCCTGTTTCGCAGCCGCGACTTCCAAAAGGACGAGACCGAGCTCGTGGTCATCATCACGCCCTATGTCGTCAAGCCCGTCGCGCGCCAGCAGCTCGCCCAGCCCGATCAGGGCTTCGGCTGGGCGTCCGATGTCGACGCCGACCTGATGGGCCAGATGAACCGCGTCTATGGCCGCAATCCCGAACGGGCGCCGGTCGGCAAGTTCGACGGGGATGTCGGCTTTATCGTCGATCAGTAAGGGGATGGAGAACCGTATCATGGCAGCTCAAGTCTCAGGGTCGGAGCGTATGACCCGCGCCGGGCGCCCCTCGCTCACCTTGCTTGCCGTCCTCGTGCTGGCAGCCCCTCTCGGCGGCTGCCTGTCGCAGGGACCCAGGTTCCAGGCGCCCTTCACCCTCGCCAATCCGAACGAGCGCTGGCCGATTCAGGTCAAGCAGGGTGAGGCCACCCTCGACCTCCCCGTCTATCGCGCCGCCAATGGCTTGACCGAGAGCCAGCGGGGGCAGCTGCGCACGTTCCTCTACGACTACATGTCGCAAAGGGCCGATCGGCTGCTGGTCCGGGCTCCGTCGGGCGGCGCCAATGAGCGGGCCGCCATGCGCGCCTTCGACGACATCCGCAGCATCGCCCACCAACTCGGCCTCAATGCCAACAGCGTGGCGGTCGAGCCCTATTTCGCCAATGGGGACCCGTCGGCGCCGTTGCGGCTGTCCTACCTTCGCATCGTGGCCAAGGCGCCCGACTGCCCCGACTGGTCGGAGAATCTGGCGGCCGACCCGCAGAACATGCCTTGGCCCAATATGGGCTGTGCCACCCAGCGCAATCTCGCCGTGTCGGTCGCCGATCCGAACGACCTGCTCGGGCCGCGCGTCGAGACGCCGCGTCCTGGCGAGCGCCGCGACGTGGTGTGGGGCAAATACGTGAAGGGCGACACCACCATCTCCAAGCGTGATCCGGCCGAGCACGCCAATGCGAGCGACGTCAGCCCGATCGGAGGAGGCCAGTGACCAGCGACGCGGCCTATTCGCTTGGGCAGGGGACCAACCCAGCCCTCGACCGGCCGCTTGAGCCGCATAGCGAGCCGAGCCGGGCGCGACCGATCCCGCGCATCAATATCCAGGCCTTTTGCGAGGACCAGGACACCGCCGCGGTCATTCAAAAGGCCTCGGAGGACCGGCGGCTGGCCAAGGCGCATGTGACAGTGCAGATGGGGGGCGTGCAGGCGGCGGTCGCCTTCTACCGCAATGCCTCCACGCCCAACCTGATCATCATCGAATCGCTGCTCGACCGCACCGACTTGCTGGGCGACCTCGACCGCCTGGCCGAGGTCTGCGATCCCGGCACCAAGGTGGTGGCCGTCGGCCATATCAACGACGTGCTGCTCTACCGCGAGCTCCTGCGCCGCGGCGTCAGCGAATATGTCGTGGCCCCGGTCAGTGTGCTGCAGGTCATCGAGAGCATCTCCACCATCTACACCGACCCCCAGACGGGACCCGTGGGCCAGGTCATCGCCTTTGTCGGCGCAAAGGGCGGCTCAGGCTCCAGCACCGTCTGCCACAACACCGCCTTCGCCATCGCTAGCGCGCTCAAAAGCGATGTGGTCATCGCCGACTTCGATCTACCTTTCGGCACTGCCGGGCTCGATTTCAACCAGGATCCCATCCAGGGCATTGCCGACGCGCTGGCCACGCCCGAGCGCCTGGACGAGGTGCTGCTCGATCGGCTGCTGTCGCGCTGCTCCGACCATTTGAGCCTGTTCGCCGCACCCGGTACGCTCGACCGCGCCTATGATCTGGATCCGCAATCCTGCGAGACCGTGCTCGACGTGGTGCGTGAGAACGTGCCGTGGATCGCCGTCGACGTGCCGCATCTGTGGACGGCGTGGGCGAAGCAGGTCGTGCTCAGGGCCGACCATGTAGTGATCACCGCAGCACCGGATCTTGCCAATCTCCGCAACGCCAAGAACCTGGTCGATCAGCTGAAGGCGACGCGGCCCAACGACCGGGCGCCCCTGCTCGTCCTCAATCAGGTCGGTGTCCCCAAGCGGCCGGAGATCTCGGTCAAGGATTTCGGCCAGGCGATCGAGCTCGAGCCCAAGGCGATCATCGAGTTCGACGCGCAGCTATTCGGCACGGCGGCGAATAACGGCCAGATGATCGAGGAGGTCTCCGACAAGGCCAAGGCCGCCGAGCAGTTCCGCAACCTCGCCAACCTGCTCACCGACCGTTCGGAGCAGAAGAGCGAGCGCTCCTCCATCCTGGCCCCCATCCTCGGTCGCCTCAGGCTGACCAAGACAAGCACGAAGCGAGATGTTTGGTAAGCGGAGCACGTCTTCGGCAGGTCCGGCACCGCGGGCCGAGCGGGCCCCCGACCCGGTGCCCGTGCGCCCCGAGGTTGCGGCTCCCTCTGGCCGCGCGCAGACCGCGCGCCCCGAGCCCACGCCTGCCGGTCGCGGCGGCGGCGGGCAGGCCCCGGTGAAGCCCGAGAAGAAGCCGGTCGAGCGCCCGCGCTCCGAGGAATATTACGACGTCAAGACCACCGTCTTTAACGCACTCATCGACACCATCGACCTGACCCAGCTCGCCCGGCTCGATGCCGACGCGGCGCGGGAGGAAATCCGCGACATCGTCAGCGAGATTGTCGCCATCAAGAACGTGGTGATGTCGATCGCCGAGCAGGAGGAGCTGCTCGAGGACATCTGCAACGACGTGCTCGGCTACGGACCGCTCGAGCCCTTGCTTGCCCGCGACGACATCGCCGACATCATGGTCAATGGCTGCGACACCACCTATATCGAGGTGAGCGGCAAGATCATGCCGACCTCCGTCAGGTTCGTCGACAACGCGCAGCTCATGAACATCTGCCAGCGCATCGTGAGCCAAGTCGGCCGCCGTGTCGACGAATCGAGCCCAATCTGCGACGCGCGCCTCCCGGACGGCAGCCGCGTCAACGTCATCGCCCCGCCGCTTGCCATCGACGGGCCCACCCTCACCATCCGCAAGTTCAAGCGCGACCGGCTGACCCTCGACCAGCTCGTCAAATATGGCACCATCACACCGGAGGGCCTCACGCTGCTCGCCATCATCGGACGGGTGCGCTGCAACGTCATCATCTCGGGCGGCACCGGCTCCGGCAAGACCACGCTGCTCAACTGTCTGACCGGCTATATCGAAAACGACGAGCGCGTGATCACTTGCGAGGACTCCGCCGAGCTGCAGCTGCAGCAGCCCCATGTGGTGCGTCTGGAGACGCGGCCGCCCAACCTCGAAGGCCAAGGCGAGATCACCATGCGCGATCTCGTCAAGAACTGCCTGCGTATGCGCCCCGACCGCATCATCGTCGGCGAAGCACGTGGGCCGGAGGCCTTCGACCTGCTGCAGGCCATGAACACGGGCCATGACGGCTCCATGAGCACGATCCACTCCAATTCCCCGCGCGAATGCATCAGCCGTATCGAAAGCATGATCCTGATGGGGGGTTACAACCTTCCGGCCAGGACCATCCGCGAGATGATCGTCTCCTCGGTGGACATCATCGTCCAGGCGCAACGCCTGCGCGACGGCTCGCGCAAGATCACCCATGTGACCGAGGTGATCGGGCTCGAGGGCGACGTGGTCACGCTGCAAGATTTGTTCATCTACGAGATGCATGGCGAGGACGCCAACGGGCGCATCACAGGGCGTCATCGCTCGACCGGCATCGCCCGGCCCAATTTCTGGGACAAGGCGCGCTACTTCGGCGAGGAGAAACGCTTAAGCGAGGTACTGTCCTCCGGCGAAGTGCTGGACGAGCATGGCAGACCTTTAGGAGAGCGCTTTGCTTAATCCCGAGCTCGTCCAGTTGGCTGCTATTGCCCTTGCCGGCCTCGCCGTGGGCGGCATCGTCTATGTGCTGGTCATGCCCTTCATGAGCGGCGAGCGCAAGGCGAGCAAGCGCGTCGCCAATGTGGCGCAAGGCCAGACCAAGTCGCGCGTGCGCAGCGCGCCTCAGTCGCAGCCGCTGCAGATGCGCAAGAAGCAAGTGCAGGACTCCATCAAGGACATGGAGGCCAGGGAGAAGGCGAAGAAGCGCGTGCCGTTGCGCGTGAAGCTGATCCGTGCCGGCCTCTCGATCAAGCCGCGGACCTACTACATCATCTCGGTCGCTACCGGGCTGGTGGGCGGCTTCGTCGTGCTCATTACCGGCTCCTCGCTGCTGGTGTCGCTTTTGGTTGCATTCGCCTGTGGTTTCGGGCTGCCCCGCTGGTTCGTTGCGCGCTCGGCTAAACGCCGGCAAGCCAAGTTCCTGGTCGAGTTCGCCAACGCCATCGACATAATCGTGCGCGGCGTCAAGTCCGGCCTGCCGCTCAACGACTGTCTGCAGATCATCGCCACCGAAACGCCCGAGCCGGTCAAGAGCGAGTTCATCGGCCTCATCGAGCAACAGAAGGTAGGCGTGCCGCTCGCCCGCGCCTTCGAGCGCATGCATGACCGCATGCCGCTGCAGGAGGTGAATTTCTTCGCTATAGTCATCGCCATCCAGTCACAGACCGGCGGCAACCTCGCCGAGGCGCTCTCCAATCTCGCCCAGGTGCTGCGCGACCGCTACCGGCTGCAAGCCAAGGTGAGGGCGTTCAGCGCCGAGGCCAAGGCCTCGGCGCTGATCATCGGCTCGCTGCCGCCTTGCGTCATGGGGATCGTCTATTTCACCACCCCCACCTACATCGACCTCCTGTTCACCGAGAAGCTCGGCAATGTGATGCTGATGGTCAGCGCGACGTGGATGCTCATCGGCGTTCTCGTCATGCGCAAGATGATCAATTTCGACTATTGAGGCGCACGCCATGTCGTCCTTGATCAACACCCTGGTAGACCCTCAGTTCATCGTCATGGTGCTCGCCGCGGTGGCGGCCTTCGCCACGGTCACCTCCTTCGTGCTGCCGCTGCTTTCCAACGACCGCCTGGGCTCGCGCATGAAATATGTGGCGGGCGAGCGCGATCGTCTGCGCGCCGAGCGGATCGCCCAGCTAGCCCAAGACCAGCGCCAGGCGAAGTTGCGCACCGAGCCCAAGAGCTTCATGAAGGGCGTCGTCGAGCGGCTCAATCTGCGCAAGGCGCTCGAGACCGAGAGCACGCGCGAGCGTCTGAAGATGGCGGGCATGCGCGGTCAGGCGCCGGTGGTGGCGTTCCTGTTCTTCCGCGCCATCATGCCCATTGTCACCTTCGCGCTCACGTTTTTCTATTTGTTCTTCTGGGACAAACATAATCTCGCGCCGCTGTTGCGCTTGGCGCTGTCGATCGGCGGCGCCTATGTCGGCTTCTATCTGCCGAACATCTTCATCCACAACCTCATTCAGCGGCGGCAGAAATCCATCAAGCGGGTGTTCCCTGACGCGCTCGACCTGCTCTTGATCTGCGTACAGGCGGGCATGTCGGTGGAATCGGCGATGAACAAGGTCTCCAACGAGATCGGCAGCCGCTCGAGCGAGCTTGCCGAGGAGTTCGGCCTCACTACGGCGGAGCTCTCCTATCTGCAGGAGCGCCGCCAGGCCTATGAGAATCTTGGCAAGCGCACGGGCTTGTCCGTGGTGAAGGCGGTCGGCACCAGCCTGATCCAGGCCGAGCGCTACGGCACGGCCATCGGCCAGGCCTTGCGCGTGCTCGCCAAGGAAAGCCGCGACATGCGCATGGCCGAGGCCGAGAGGAAGGCGGCCGCGCTTCCGCCCAAGCTGACGGTGCCGATGATCCTGTTCTTCCTGCCGGTCCTGTTCATCGTCATTCTCGGCCCGGCCTTCATCCAGGTCATGGCCATCCGCCACGGCGGCTGAGCATGATCGGCGAAAAGTGGGAGCCGGTTTTCCGAGAAGATCATGCGCTAAACAAAAAGTGAGAAGCGCTGTCGCGATTCAACCTGACGCGATAGCGCTCTAGCCAAGGCGCCCGGCGAAGGACCGCTGATGCGGCGCTCGCGTCTAGACTATTGGAGGTTGTCGCGGAGCAGGGTGGTGGCGGCCGGGGCCAGCTGCGGCCCTTTGGCTTGCGCATTGGCGGCCTGCTCCGGCGTCTTGGCGAAGCTGCTGGAGCCGGTCTCGGCCGGCAGCAGCACGGCGACCCGCGCCGGCGCGGTACTCGGCGCCGGCTGTGATGCGGGCGCTGCCGCTGGCGCGGAGGCAACCACGGCCGAAGGCTGAGCCGGTTGCTTGGAGCTCGCGTGCGCAACGGGAGTGCTTGTCTGCGGCTTTGAGGCTAGCGGCGCCGCGGCCACATGCACGGGCTTGGCTTGCGGCTTGACCTGCTCGGCATTTGCCACCGGCTTCGGCGACTTGGCCGATCCCTTGGCGGCAAAGGGCTGCCAGTCTTCGCCAGGCGCACGCTCTGCGTCGGGCACGGCATCCACCTCGTCGGGACCGTCGCTGTCGAGCGAGGCCACCTGGGTCGGCTGCGTCAGCATGTTGCGCAGGTAAGCCACGTTGGAGCGGGCGTCGGTCGCGGACATATCGACGGAGGCGAGCTGTCGCGCCTCGTCATATTTGCCCTGCAGGCCTAGGACCAGCGCGAGGTTCTGCCGCACGCGCTTGTCCTCATGGCCGTTCTTGACGGCATTGCGCAACAGGTCCTCGGCCTTGTCGACCTTGTTGTCCAGCGCGAAGGCGAGCGCGAGATTGTTGATCACCGAGACCGCGTCCGGCTGGAGCTGCAGCGCGGCCAAATAATATTGTTCCGCCTCGGCGTTATGGCCTTGCTTGGCGCGCAGCGTGCCTTGCGCGGAGAGCGTCTTCCAGTCCCGCACGCCTTGGGCCTCGGCCACCTGCAGCGTGGCCTTGGCGATATCGAGCCGGCCCATGTCGAGCGCGAGGCGGCCGAGCTCGCCGGCGAGCTCGCCGGTGGGGACGGTCTGATAGGCCGTTTTCAGGACTTCCAGCGCCTGGTCCTTGGAGCCGATAGCCTTCAACGCGCGCGCATAGCCGAGCGCCATGCGAGGATCGTGCGGGTTCTTGGCGTAGGCGCCGGCCCATTGGGCGATGGCGCCCTGGGCTGAAGGATCCGGCTCACCGGCAAGCCTCTCCGCGCGTGGCGGATTTCCGGCCGCGTCGTTGCCGAACACCGGGCCCCTTGTGCAACCGCCGAGCAGCGCCGCCGCGGCGGTGGTTGCCAGAAGCGCAAGCACGAAAGAGTGGCGGAGGCGCGGGCGGGAACGGGGGACGGTGTCTGGCACGGAACGCTCCTCGCGCGGACGCGGCAAGCGCACCCGCAAAGCTCAATTAATTGCACTGGCGTCATATTGTGGGACACGCGTCAAAAAAGCATTAACCATACGGCTGGCCAAGCGGGTGCCGGGTCCGCGCACGACCTCTCCCGCTCCCCCCGTGGGGGAGCACGACTGCGCAAGGCGCAGTCGGAGGGGGGTGAATCGCAGACTCTGAGCTTGCGGCTCACCCCCCTCGCTACCCTCCCCCTTGAGGGGGGGACTATCACCTTGACTCAGCAACCTGTCTGATCTATATTTTGGATCAAGACGATGGAGAGAGTCATGGCATTCGAGCTTCGCAGGTTGGAGTTTCAGGCGGCAGGCGCCACTTCGTTTTTCGTGAGTGATGCCGACAGCGTTGAACAATCAGGTCAATGGATATCGGGCCGAGTGATATCCGACATGCCGGGCGGCAAATCGCTCGCGCTACATCAGCTAGCAGCCCTCGTGATAGCGCGTGATCTAATAGACGGAGAAATCGCTCGCTTGACAGGTCTCTATCAAGCATCCGAGCAATCTCAATAGACGGAACTTCCGACATGAAAGCCGACCTCCAAAACCCGATCTTCAATGACGTGCACAACGCTCGTAAGTGGCTGGAAGGCCATTTGTGGGCCGATGGTCCGGTGTGCAGCCACTGCGGAACCGTGAACAACGCAACGGCGCTTGACACTCGCCCTGGCCTTTATCAGTGCAACGAGTCCGCGTGCCGAAAACAGTTCACGGTGATGACCGGAACGCTATTCGAGCGCTCGCACATTCCGCTCAACAAATGGCTGATGGCTGCCTTCCTAATTTGCGCGAGCAAGAAAGGCATGTCGGCTCACCAACTGCATCGTATGTTGGGCATCAGCTACAAATCGACGTGGTTCATGATGCACCGCATTCGTGAGGCGATGCGCGAAGGCAAGTTTCCTGGCGCACTTGGCGGAACAGACAAGATCGTTGAAGCCGACGAAAGCTACATAGGTGGCAAGGAAAAGAACAAGCACGTCGGCAAGCGCAAGCGTGGCAACATTGGCGGCCAAGGCAAAGAGATTGCTTTCGCCCTCGTTGAGCGCGGCGGCAAAGTTCGTTCGTTCCACGTCCCTGCCGTAAGCGCCAAGACCCTTCGCCCGATCCTCGTTTCCCAGGTCAGCCGTAAGTCTATCCTCGTTACTGATGACGCGGGTCAGTACCGTCACATGGGGCAAGAGTTTGCGACCCATGAAAGTCGTGAACCACAGCGCCAACGAATATGTGAGAGGCGACGCGCATACCAATACGATTGAGGGCTATTTCTCAATCCTAAGCGCGGCATCATCGGCACATATCATCACGTCAGCCAACAGCACCTAAAGCGTTACCTTGCTGAGTTTGACTTTCGCTATAACGAGCGCTCAGCACTTGGCGTCAACGACAGTGCCCGCGCTGGCAAATTGCTCAAAGGTATAGTTGGAAAGCGATTGACCTATCGGCGGACTAACGAAGCCGAGGTCGCTTAAGCAGAAGGCAAGGCGCTTTCTGCGTTGGAGGAAAAATCGTGGTTGATATCTCAGCGATCGCAGGGACCGTGTCTGCGCTCAAGGGCGCAATGGACATCTCGAAGGCGATGATAGGCTTGCACGATGCCCAAGCCATTCAGTCTAAGATCATCGAACTGAACGCCCAAATTTTGGAGGCCCAAAGCAGCGCGTTTTTGGCCAATGAGGAGCGCTCGACGCTGATTGAGCATGTACGCCAACTTGAAAAAGAAGTGGCTGATCTGAAAGCATGGGAAGCAGAGAAGCAGCGCTACCAACTGGCCGAACTGACTACTGGCGTCACGGCTTACGCGATCAAGGAAGAAATGCGCGGCGCCGAACCATCTCATCACATTTGTGCAAGCTGCTACCAGGAAGGACATAAGTCCATCCTGCAAAGAGAGATTAGAAATCCAGGAATGGCGCACGTCGATGTCTGTCAACGGTGCGGCTCCGATCTGTACGTCATAGGCATGCGCCATCCAGATCATAAAAAGAGCACGGCCAGCCGACGCTAGCTCTTTGCCTTGCGGTCAGGTTTCCCCTCGCGCGGCTTCTGTTTTGCAACGCGATGCTGCGGACCCGCCTTTGCGATATCCTGCACAAATCGCTCAAAGCGAGCCCAAGCGTCTGGCTCAAGCTCGACGCGCTGTTTCTCGTCTTGATCCTTGCGGGGCTTAACCATGGCTCTAGAAATCAAGCTTTTGCCAATACGCGTTGTGCCGAGTTACGGGGAGCCCATCGTGAGCGCCCTTGGTCTCGCGACCATAAACTGGGGAAAGATGGAACAGCATCTGGAAATTCTACTCCAGTATCTCAACGATGAGCGCTTCGACATCGGCCCGGTCCCAAAATTTCCAGACACCTCGTTCCGGCTCAAGTCCGATCTATTCAAAAAGTGGTACGCCCGTCACCCCAAACTCGCTGCGTGTCACGAACTCGCCGGCGGCATTTGCATTGGCCTCAAAAAGGCGAACAAAGATAGAGTGCTGCTTACACACTCTAACGCTCAATCATTTTCCGAAGGACCGCCACCGACTATGGCGGTCAAGGTCCTCAAGTTTCACGGGCGAGAACTGCGCCCTTACAACGCGCTTGTGACCATTCCAGCGCTGGAGCGATTCAACACTCTCTTATGTGATCTCAGCGACGATCTCACAAAACTCAGCATGATCGTGATGTCGGCAGAGTTCCGACAATCTCTCGGAAGAGACTTATCCCGAACTCAAAGGGCATCTCTATTGGCCCGTCACATCCTTCGCCGTTTGCGGCGTCGAGTCGCATATTTGCCTTTCAAGACTAGCCGC
Organism: Hyphomicrobiales bacterium; assembly: GCA_003135455.1. Lineage (GTDB taxonomy): Bacteria > Pseudomonadota > Alphaproteobacteria > Rhizobiales > Methyloligellaceae > Methyloceanibacter. Next base: position 22,299 of record PLBV01000025.1, read on the forward strand.
TAAGCTGGACGTCATCCCCCTGGGAAGACTCACTCCATGGAACATCGGCCTGTCACGCGGTACCTGGGTACCACCATTATTTTGCTGAGTAAAAGTGATAACTCCCCGAGGGGGAGGGGGAGGTCGCGGGATGTTTGGGAGTCCTGCAACTAAGCGCTCGCCTGCTCTCTCATCTCCGCCTCGGCGGCTTCCGTCCACGCCGCCATGGCCGGCAGGTCGAGCACGCTTTGGGCATAGGCGTCCGCCGTGCTGTCGTCGCCGAACCGGGCAAGATCGACGCCATGGGTGCGGAACCGGGTCGCCACGGGCGCGAACATGGCGTCGGCATTGGAGAATGTTCCGAACAGAAACGGCCCACCCTCGCCGTAACGCGCCCGGGCCTCGCGCCAGATGGCGACGATGCGTCTGATGTCGGCCGCGAGCGCCTCCCCGATGGGCGGCGTAGGGAGCCGCGCCAACAGGTCCATGGACATCTCGTTGCGAAGGGCGGCGAAGCCCGCATGCATCTCGGCGGAAATGGAGCGGGCCAAAGCGCGGGCCTCCGCATCCCTCGGCCACAGCCCAAGCTCGGGATGGCGCTCGGCGAGGAATTCGAGAATGGCGAGGCTGTCGAACACGACGAGATTGCCGCACCTGAGCGCCGGCACCTTGCCCGAGGGGGAGTGGCGCAAGATTGTGGCCCTGCTCTCGGGCTGCCGGAGCCGCACGCGCTCCTCCGCGAAGGGGATGCGGCAATGCTTGAGCGCCAGCCAGGGCCGCAAGCTCCAGGACGAGAGGTTCTTGTCGCCGATGACGAGCGTGTAGTTGGCCGCAGGCATGGCTTACCCTCTGCCATTGTCATTGGGACGCACCCCTGCCATTAATTCGCGGCCCCAGCAAGTCCACGGCCCCTCGTCAATGCCGATCAAAGCCAACCCATCTGAAGCCGCGCGCCGCGCCTTGGAGGACACGCTCCTCGTTGCCGGCAGCGACGCGGCTCCGATCTGGTTCGTCGCCTCGAAGGAGGATCCGGCGCTGGCGGGCTTGAGCGAAGGCCAGAAGCGCTGGCTCGAGGCACGCGATTGGATGCCGAAGCCCGGCGCCGTGCTGCTGCTGCCGAAAGACGATGGCGGAATCGCCGGCGCGCTACTCGGCGTTGGCAGCGAGGATTGGGCGATCGAGACCCCGCTGCTACCCGGCGCATTGCCGGCGGCTTTACCACCCGGCGACTACCGCTTCGCGAGCGTGCTTCCCGACCCCGAGCTCGCCACGCTTGCTTGGCTCATCGGCTCGTACCGCTTCACCCGCTACAAGAGCGAAGAGGAGGCAAAGCCCAAGCGTCTTGTCCTGCCCGAGGGTGTCGACCGGGCAGCCGTGCTTGCACATGCGGAGGCCGTCACGCTCGGTCGCGATCTCATCAACACCCCTGCCAACGATTTCGGGCCTGCCGAGCTCGAGGCGGCCGCGCGAGAGCTCGCCAATGCCCATGGCGCGTCGGTGAAGGTGACGGAAGGCTCTGGCCTGCTTGCCGACAACTTCCCCATGATCCACGCCGTGGGGCGGGCGAGTGACCGGCCGCCGCGGCTCATCGATCTCCGCTGGGGTTCGGAGCGCGCGCCCAAGATCACCATCATCGGCAAGGGCATCTGCTTCGATACCGGCGGCCTCGA
>PLBV01000012.1 GCA_003135455.1 Hyphomicrobiales bacterium
GATGGCTTGACCGCGACGCGGGCAATTAGAGCGTGGGAACAGGCGAACCCCCGGCCGCCCACGCCGATCATCGCACTGACGGCCTCCGCCTTTAAGGGGGATCAAGAACAGTGTGTGGCGGCGGGGTGCACGGCGTATTTGACGAAACCAATCAAACAAGAGGTGCTGCTGCAAGCGATCAAGGAGCACTCCATATTCGCGCCTCCGTCATCAAAAGAGGAAAGCCGCCGGATGGACACGATCCTTGTGCGTGCGAAGCCTAAATTCGCAGACCGGATCCCCGCGTATCTGCAGAACTGCAGGCAGAATGTCATCGCGATGCAGGACGCCTTGGATCGGGTTGACTTTGAGACCGTGACGATTCTGGGGCACCAGATGAGGGGCTCCGGGGGCGCCTATGGATTCCATGCCATCACTGACATCGGCGCCGCCCTTCAGCAGGCGGCCGAGAGCGCCGACACCGACGCGTCGCGCAAATGGCTGGGCGAATTGTCCAGCTACCTGGATCGTGTCGAGATCATTTCCGACTAGCCCGTCACTCAATCCCGAAAACCGCTGCCTTCCGGACGAGCTGAGAGAGCGAGAGAGCAATACGACCGCGCCCGTCCTTCGTCCCCTCCTGCCAAGTGTTGCCGGTCACAGACAACACAAGACATTCAGACGGGAGCAGGCGTTCAAACGAACCTGACGGATAACCGTCGTCCTGTGGCTCCTGGGTACTCTCGAGACCGGCCGGCATCGAGGAAGCCACCGGCGAGCGCACCAAGCGTGTCTCGGATCGCATAAGCAAGGGAAAGGCCGTCTGCGATTGCGTGGTGAGCAACCAACATGAAGGCCGCGTCCCGAACGCCCTGAATCAAGACGGCGCGCATGAGCGGCGCCTGGCTCGGGTCGAAAGGCGTCGCCAATTCCACGCCGACCTCGTGCTCCCAGCGTGACCGAGGTTCCTTCTCCACGATCCGGAGCGGGATCGGCGCGGCGTCCGCTTGACGGAACCGAGGGACGGAACCTGGCCTCCCGTCGATGCAGACGGACAGGAGCGGATGTCGCTCCTGCACGCGGTCGAGTGCTTTCCGCCAATCGCGCGGGGTCGCTTCGCCAGAAATCTGCGCTGTCACCGCAAAATGGGCAGGACGATTCTGGTCGATCAACCAGAACAGGTGCTCGACCGATCCAAGAGGGCGGATCGTGTCCCATGCCTTCCCAATGATGACTTGTGAAGCATCCACTTTATCCCGAGCGACTCGCCTTGCAGCCTCGGCCATCGATCACCTCCTTGTTTTTCCGTTCATGCCTGTTGACACGCAACGTAGTTTGCTTTGGAGGGGACGCACCATTCTCCGATGGTTGGGGGAACCCATACTTTGGTCTGCGACGCATTGACCTGGAGCGGGGCGAGCGCCTGGGGCCAGTCGCTCAGCGGCCTCAACGCGCCGCGGCGAGGCCGTGGATCAAGACCTCGACGCAGTCATCAAAAGCAAACCGCGCCGAGTCGATGCCCCGGCTGACCTGAAAAGCGCGCTGAAATGATGGTCAGCAAACGTCGCCTAGCCCTAGCTTGCCGGAGGCGGCGCTTTCGCGCGCACCTGCACCTTGCTGCCGTCGGCGAGGTCGACCGGGGGATTGAGGATCACCTGATCGCCAGCCTTCACGCCGTCTCCAACCTCAACCGATGTCCCGAAATCGCGCGTCACCGTAACCTTGCGAAAGTGGGCCGCGCCATTCTCCATGACGGCGACGTGCAGCCCATCGGAATCGAAAACGATGGCATCGGAGGGAATGATAAGGGAAGGCACTTTCCGCGGGATATGCAGCTCGACCGAGCAATAGACCCCAGGTGACAGCGCCCCATCGGGATTCGGGACGTCGATCTCGGTCAGCAGCGTCCGCGTGCCGGGGTGCAGAGCGTCGGCGATGCGCGTCACCTTGCCGGGAAAGGTTCGATCCGGGATTTCGGGCACTCGAACGACCGCCTCGACACCTGGGTCTAATCCGAATGCCTGGTCCTGCGGCACATAGACCTGAATGCGGATGACGTTGCTCTGCATGATGGTGAACATGAAGGTGCCGCTCGTCGCATCGGCCTGCACCAGGCTGCCCACATCGATATTGCGCTGGGTGATGACGCCCTCGAAGGGGGCCACGACGCTCTGATAGTCCTTCTGTTGATGCAGCACGGAGAGCTGGGCCTGCTGGGCGGCGATGTTGGATTGCGCGACGCCGACCCCGGCCTGTTGCGCCTGAAGCCCGAGCCGGTCCACGTCCCCCTGTTGCAGGGTGACCCAGCCCTTGTCGACCAGCGGCTTGTCGCGTTGCCAGGTCGCGCTCGCCAGATCCGTATTTGCCTGGGTTTGGCGCAAGGAGGCCTCGGTCTGGCCGAGGGTGGCCTCGGCCTGCACGATCTGGTGATCGAGCTCGGGCGCGGTGATCTGGGCCAGAAGCTGCCCCTCCTTGACGCGGTCGCCGATGTCGACATTGCGTTTGTCGATATAGCCGCTTGCGCGCGCGAAGACGTTTGCCTGAGCGAACGCCGAAATCGTGCCGGGCAGGGTGACGAGCATGGTGGCGTCGCTCGCCTTGACCGCGGCAACACTCAGGCTCGGCACGAAATCGGCTCGCCGCTCGGCGGTGGCCGCAGCCTCGCGATGTTGCGCCTCGTAGCGCCAACCGCCAAAAGCGAGGGCCCCAATGAGCGCCAAGAGCGCGCCGATTCCGAGCAATCGGCCTCCTGGGCGACGCCGATTGTGCTGCCGATCCTCCGGCGGCGCTTCGGGCAAGGGCTCGACGGCCGGCTTGCGCTGCCGATCCAACACGACAAATTCGTTCATTCGATGCCCTCCTCGAATACACCATGGGGCGTCTTGTGGTCGTTGCCCTTCCGCAGCATCGCAAAGAGATAGGGTACGACGAGCAAGGTCGTCGGAGTTGCGAACAAGAGGCCGCCGACGACCGCGCGCGCCAATGCCGCATTCTGCTCTTCGCCCGCGCCGCCGATCGCCATCGGCAACATGCCGACGATCATTGCGGCAGCCGTCATCAGCACGGGGCGGATCCTTGTGTGGCCTGCCTCGATGGCGGCCTCGAAGGAGGTCCTGCCGGCTAGCTGCTGTTCATGGGCAAACGTCACGAGCAGGATAGAGTTCGCCGATGCGACACCAACGGCCATGATTGCCCCCATCAGCGAAGGAACGTTGAGGGTCGTGCCGGTGACGAACAGCATCACCAGAATGCCGCATAGGGTTGCAGGCAGCGCCAGGATCACGACAAAGGGATCGCCGAAGTTCTGGTAGTTCACCACCATCAGGGCGAAAACGAAAACGGCGGCAAACAAGAGTCCGATGCCAAGGTCGCGGAAGCTGTCGTTCATGCTCTGGATCTGACCCACCACCTGGATGGTGTTGCCGGGGGACAGTTGCGGTGCAAGCTCGGCGACGAGCGTGTTAATGCCCTCGGAGATGCTGCCGAGGTCGCGGCCTTGAACGCTGGCATAGACCTCGTAGACCGGCTGGACGTTCGCCTGGTTTCGGTTGGTCGACACGCTGCCGCGGCTAAGCGTTGCCACGTTGCTGAGCAGACCAGGCACCGGGTCCCCGGAGGTAGACAGCGCGGTAGAGACCGGCGTGTTGCGAAGATTGTCTAACGAGGCTAACCGAGGCTCCGGCGTCTGCACCGCTATGTAATAGGGGATCCCCGATGCTGGGTCGGTCCAGAAATTCGGGGCAACCTGCGCTGACGAGCTCAGGCTGACATTGATGTTCGAGGCAATGGCGTTGGCGGTGAGGCCAAGCCCGGCGGCGCGGGTCCGGTCGATCGTGGCGTAAAGCGCCGGAGCATTGACCTCCTGCTGGAGATGGGCATCGGCGATGCCTGGAATTGCCGCGATGCGCTGCCGCAGCTCCTTCGCGACACGCAGATTGGTCACCCGGTCGTAACCGACCGTGCGCACGTCTATCTGGGCCGGCAAGCCGAAATTGAGAATCTGGGTGACGATGTCGGCCGCTTGAAAATAGAAAGTCGTGTCGGGAAATGCGCCGGGGAGCACGTCGCGCAACTTGCGCACGTAGTCGGCCGTCGGCGCGTGACCAGATTTTAGCGCCACCTGGATGACCCCGTCATTGGGGCCAATGGTCGAGCCGTCGGAGAAGGCGAGATTGTACGCCCGCGCCGGCAGCCCGATATTGTCGACAATGAGTTGACGCTGGTCCGCAGGGATAATCTCCCTGATCTTGTCCTCGACCGCTTGGAAAATGCGCTCGGTCGTCTCGATCCTTGTGCCGGCCGGGGCGCGGACATGGAGCTGGATCTGGCCGCCGTCGATGAGCGGAAAGAAGTCGCGGCCGACCAGCATCAGCATCGCAGCCCCAAGCGTCAGCACCAGGACGGCAACGACCGGCACGATGAGCCGCCGATTGAGCAGCAGCCTCAGTACCTGGACGTAGCCCTCGCGCATATGCTCGAAGCCTCGTTCGAAGCCGGCGTTAAAGCGGCCAAACCAGCTCCTCGAAGCGGCACCTGGCGTGCCGTGTTTCGCTCCCTTGAGCAAGAGGCCGATGGTGATCGGCGTCAGGGTGCGCGACAGGCTGTAGGAGGCGAGCATGGCGAACACGACGGCGAGCCCGAGCGGCGTAAACAGGTAGCGTGCCGGTCCCTCGAGAAAGACCACCGAGGTGAACACGCAGCTTATCGCGAGCGTCGAGACGAGCGTGGGCACGGCGATGCCGGCAGAGCCATGCAGCGTTGCCGCCGGCAGCGGCATGCCTTCTTCGGTGAGCAGCCGCTGGGTGTTCTCGATGGTCACCGTGGAATCGTCGACCAGGATGCCGACCGCGAGCGCGAGCCCGCCGAGCGTCATGGTATTGAGCGTGTCGCCGAGGAAGTACAGCGCCACCAGCGAGGTCAGGATCGCCAGCGGAATGGAGATCATCACCACCAGCGTCGACCGCCATGAGCCGAGGAACAGCAGGATCATCAGCGCGGTGAGCGCGCCCGCGATCGCGCCTTCGCGAACCACGCTCGCGACCGCCGCTTTGACGAACACCGACTGATCGAACAGCTCATTGATGTTGAGGCCAGGCGGCGCTGCGGCGCGGGCGGTCCGCAGCACATCGCGCACCCCGTTCACGACGTCCAGCGTCGAAGCATTGCCGTTCTTGATGACGCTGAGCAGGACGGAGCGCTTGCCGTCCTGGCGGACGATATTCTGCTGCACCGCCGAGCCGTCGCGGACCTGTCCGACATCCTTGATGAAGAGGGTCGCGCCATTCGTGTATTTGATCGGGATGCTGTTGAGCTCGGCGATCGAGGCCGGCGTTGCGTTGGTGCGCACGACGTATTGGGTGTTGCCGATCTTGGCGGCGCCCGATGGCAGCGTCAGGTTCTGGGCATTGACCGCGTTGACGACATCAAGGGGCGTGAGACCGCGCGCGAGCAGCTTGGCGGGGTCGAGATCGACCATGATCTGCCGGTATTTGCCGCCGGCAGGCGTGGGAAAGGTGACGCCGTGCACCGGGGCCAATTGCTGGCGCAGATTATAGATGCCGTAATCGTAGAGCTGCTGCTCGTTGAGATTGTCGGAGGTCAGGCTGAGCTGCAGCACGGGAACGGATGAGGCATTGAATTGCACGATGATCGGCGGGTTGATCCCGGGCGGCATGAGCGCGCGAATGGCATTCGTCGCCGAGACGATCTGCGCGATGGCGAGGTCGAGATTGACGTCCGGCTGGAAGAAGATCTTCTGCACCGAGATGCCATTGAGGGTCTGCGCCTCCATGTCCTTGATGCCGTTGACGTTCGAGCTGATCGAATACTGGCTGTAGGTGGAGACGCGCTGCTCCATCTCCGGCGTTGAGAGGCCGGTGTAGCTCCAGATCACGGTCACCACCGGGATGTTGATCTGCGGAAAGATGTCGGTCGGCATCACCCGGATCGCGGTGACGCCGAGAAAGACGATGAGCGCGGCCAGCACGTAGAATGTGTGGGGAAACCGCAGCGCGAACCGAACGAGTCCCATGCATCAATTCCTGGTTTCTTGCGCGCGGCGCACGTCTCGGGTTGAAAGGCTCCGTTGGTCGCCGGGCGGGCCTCCTTCTTAAGCGAGGCGTTCCTTAGCGAGCGCTGCTCTAGTGCTCCTGCACCCCGTGTCGGTCCTGCCCACGTAACGCTGAAGGCGCTCTCGATGCTTGTGGGGGATTGCGGCGTTTCGCCTTTCGTTGCCGGATTCGCCCGGACGTCAGGCCGTCCGGCCGCCCAGAACGATCAGGCACGAAGGGCCATCCCGGTTCCTCGGCTGCGTCCGAAGGTCGCCAAGCCGCGCCCCGCTGAGGCACCGTGCCGCAGAGGAAGCCAAGCGCTTCGCGGCGATTGGCCGCGTCTCTTGCCTCGAAGTCAGGTTACGGGCGGGCAGGGGGCGCCATGAACTCCGGGCCGACCGGATCGGTAATCGTCTCTTCTAGGATGCGCTCGATCTCGGCCTTGGCGGATGCGTCAAGCGACCAGCCCATCACCTCGTCGACCGCCTGCAATTGCTTAGGGTGCCGCGCGCCCCACAGCGCCACGGTGACGCCATGGTCCAGGGCCCAGCGCACCGCCAAGTGGATGACGCGTTTGCCGTAGCGCTGCTGGGCGAGCTGGTCGAGCTTTTGCGCGGCCGCGAGATAGTGCGCAAAGCGCGGCGGCTGGAACTTCGGGTCAGTCCGGCGCAAATCGTCGCCCTCGAATTTCGTGTCGGCGCGCATCCGGCCGGACAAGAGGCCACGGCAGAGCGCGCCGTAGCCGAGCGTCGCGATCTGATGCTTGCGGCAATAGGGCAGGATCTCCGCCTCGCTCTCCCGCTCGAACAGATTGTAAGGCGGCTGCGCCACGTGCAGCGGCGCGACCCGGCGGAACGCCTCCATCTGGGCGACCGAGAAGTTGCTCGCGCCGATGGCGCCGATCTTTCCTTGCCGGTGGAGATCGAGCATGGCCTCCGCCGTCTCTTCGATCGGGGTGAGGGGATCGGGCCAATGCACCTGATAGATGTCGATGTGATCGGTCTTGAGCCGCCGCAAGGAGTCGTCGATCTCGGTCATGATCCGAGCGCGGCTCGCATTGCGGAACACTTTGCCGTCCCGCCATTCCAGCCCGACCTTGGTGGCGATGATGGCGCCGGAGCGCCGGCCGCCGGCAAGCGCCTCGCCGACGATCTCCTCGGAGCGGCCGAAGCCGTAGGCCGGAGCCGTATCGATGAGTGTGATGCCCTGGTCCAAAGCGGCCCGGATTGTCGACACGGACTCCGCCTCGTCGCTTCCGCCCCACATCAAGCCGCCGATCGCCCAGGTGCCGAGGCCGACCCGCGACACCTTCAGCGCCGTGCCCGGAATCTCGGCGAACTCCATCTGGCTATTCCTTGGATCGTTCTTGCTAATTTCGGCTTCGCTCACAGACATGGTTCGAGTTCCTTTCGGACTGCTTTCATCGTTGCCATCGGGGAACCTCAAGAGCTCACTGATTGACTGCTTTCATCATGTCTTCCGGATAGCGCGGGCCGGCCGCGATGCCCTGCGGCATGAGCTCGTCAAGCCGCTGGAGCTCGTTGACCGTGAGCTCCACCTCGAGCGAGCCCAAATTCTCTTCGAGATAGCTGCGCCGCTTGGTGCCGGGAATGGGCACGATGTCGTCGCCTTGCGCCAGCACCCAGGCAAGCGCCAGCTGCGAGGGCTTGCACCTCTTGGCCTTGGCCATCGCCTCGACGCGTGCCACGAGCTCCATGTTCCGGGTGAAGTTGTCTCCCTGGAACCGTGGAGAGTTGCGCCGGTAGTCGTTGTCGGCGAGCTGGTCCTTCTTGATCTGGCCGGTCAGGAACCCACGGCCCAACGGGCTATAGGCCACGAAGCCTATGCCGAGTGCGCGGCAGGTGGGGAGGATCTCGTCCTCCGGGTCGCGGGTCCACAAGGAATATTCGGTTTGCAGGGCGGCGACGGGATGCACGCCTGCCGCGCGCCGCAACGTCTGTGGCGAGGCTTCCGACAGGCCGAGATAACGCACCTTGCCTTGCTTCACCAGGTCCGCCATGGCGCCGACGGTCTCCTCGATCGGCGTGCTCGGATCGACGCGATGCTGGTAGTAGAGGTCGATGGTCTCGACGCCGAGACGGCGGAGGCTTCCCTCGCAAGCCTTGCGCACATAGTCCGGCTTGCCATTGACGCCACGAGAGGTCGGGTCGTTGGAATCCCGAACGATGCCGAATTTCGTGGCCAGCACCACCTGCTCGCGGCGGCCTTCGATCGCCTTGCCCACCAGCTCCTCGTTGGTGAAGGGGCCGTACATGTCGGCCGTGTCGAGGAAATTGATACCGAGGTCCAGCGCGCGGCGAATGGTGGCGATGGATTCCTGATCGTCGCGCTTGCCATAGAAGTCGGACATTCCCATGCAGCCAAGGCCCATGGCCGAGACCGTGAGGCCGCTTCGTCCCAGCTGACGCATTTGCATGACTTAACCTTCCTTTCCGTGATCTGGCCGCGGCTCTTCGAGCCCGCCGGCCCTGTCAATAAACTCCCAAGATGGGTAAAGGGCTCAGCCTTGCCCCCTGTGACTCAATGCCCACGCATAGTCGGCGACGGCCGCCACGCTAGCGCCCGGCGCCACCGGCGAGAAGGACCAAGCCCCCCGATCGATCGTGAGTCTCGTCGAACGATTGATCGACAGGGTCTGGGAGACCTTGGTGCGCGCGCGATCGACGAGGTCCTTGAACGTGTCGGGGCGACACCGGCAGATCCTCGCCGCCTCGCTATGGCAAAACCCCGCGGCTTCGACCAGCACCAGCGCCTCCCGCTGCTCCGGCGACAACTTGGCCAGCGCCGCCAGCAGGGCGCCATGCGCTGGCCCTGCGACATGCACCTGGTTCGTAGGCCAGCCGTCGGCATTGGCGCCTAAATTGGGGGCCGAGCGGCTCGCATATTCGGAGTAGAAATAGCTGCGAAGCTTGCCGAACAGCCAGGCGGAGGCATCCCCGCCCTGCTCGAATGAGCTCATGGCGACCCCGGTGCGCAGCAGCGTTATGTGCACGAGATCGTCGGCGAGATCGACATCCATGCATAGCAGCACGGCAAAGGCGCGGAGCTTGGCTATTGTTGCGAGGGGCTCTTGCTGCTTTGATGGCTGCAGAGTCATGACCGCTCTCCGCGTTCCGACACCGGGCCATTGTGATAGGCCGGTCCCATGGGAGATACTCGCCCGCGCTTGCCGGCCCTGTCGCGAGATTGCTTAAACTGGTCAGCTCCGGTCGCGCGCTTGTTCCGTCCCCACTCATGAGAGCGGGGCACTTAACGAAGGGACGCGGGCTGGCTTTGGTCCGGCGATTTCGGTGTCCTTTCGGCCCGCAGCAACTGGCGGTACTCTACGCACCATGCAGCATAAGTCGCCTATTCAGGACGATGCGGCCTCGCCCCTGCTTGCCGTTGCCGCTGTCGCCTTTGCCGTCGCGATCTTCATCATAGACACCTTCACCCCGCTCGGCATTGCGGTTGCGGTGCTCTATGTCGTCGTCGTGCTCATGGCCGGCAGCTTCTTCCAGCGGCGCGGTGTGCTGCTCGTGGGTGCGACTTGCGTGGTGCTGACGGCGGTGAGCTATGTGCTCCAGCATGGGGAGACTTACGGCCCGGCTCTTGTCCGCTGCCTAGTGAGCATTGCGGCGATCGGCATTACCACGTTCCTTGCCCTGAAAATCCAATTGGCCGACACGGTATTGCGCGAGCAGGCGGGCCTCTTGGACGTCACCCACGACGCCGTGTTCGTGCGCGACATGAACGATGTCATCACCTACTGGAATCGCGGCGCGGAGCAGCTTTACGGATGGAAAAAGGAGCAGGCGGTGGGCCAAGTCTCGCACCGGCTCCTGCAGACGGCGTTCCCGGCGCCGCTCGAAGAGATCAAGGAAGCCGTGCTCGCCACCGGCCGTTGGGGAGGCGAGTTCCTCAACACCAAGCGGGACGGGACGCAGGTCACCGTGGCCGGCCGGTGGTCCACGCAGCGCGACGAGCGGGGGGAGCCCGTTGCGACGCTGGAGACCAACAACGACATCACCGAGCGCAAGCGGGCCGAAGCCAAGGCGCAGCAGCAAGACAAAGAGCTTCAGCTCACCATCGACACCATCCCTGCCATCGTCTTCAGCAATCTGCCCGACGGCTCGACCGATTTCCTGAACGAACGTTGGCTGGATTATACGGGTCTTTCTCTGACCGACGCCCAGGGCTTCGGTTGGCAGGCCGCCTACCATCCCGAGGACCTTGTCAGGGTCTTGAAGATGCGGAGCGAGAGCATGGCGGCGGGCAAGCCGTATGAAGGTGAAACGCGCATCAGAGGGGCTGGCGGAGACTATCGGTGGTTCATGAACCGCGCGGCGCCGCTGCGGGATGAGCACGGAACGATCGTCAAATGGTACGGGACGAACACCGATATCGAGGACCGCAAGCGGGCGGGAGACGCGCTCAGTCGGAGCGAAACTTATCTGGCCGAAGCGCAGCGACTGAGCCGCACCGGCAGCTTCGGCTGGAATATCAAGAGGGGTGAGATCCTCTGGTCGGAGGAGACCTTCCGCATCTTCAGCTACGATCCGGCGACCCCGCCCACGCTCGAGATGGTGCTCCAACGAACCCATCCTGAAGATCGGGGCCCGGTCAAACAGCTCCTCGATCGCGTGTCTCAGGATGGGCAGGACTGGGAACTTGAGCATCGACTGCTGATGCCGGATGGCGCTGTCAAATATGTGCACGTTGTCGCTCATGCCATGCAAAATGCATCCAACGAGCTCGAATTCGTCGGTGCGGTGATGGATGTCTCCGCGGCCAAGCAAGCGGAAGCGGAGCTGCACCGGACGCATACCGAGCTCGCGCACGTCACCCGCGTGACCACTCTCGGGGAGCTCGCGGCCTCGATCGCCCACGAAGTGAACCAGCCGCTCGCCGCCGTGGTCACTAACGCCGATTCCTGTCTGCGTTGGCTCGACCGCGACACGCCGCAGCTCAAGGAGGCGCGGGATGCCGTGGCGCGCATCATTCGCGACGCCCACCGCGCAGGCGAAGTCATCCGCCGGATTCGCGATCTCGCCATGAAGACGGACCTGCAGCCGACGCCGCTCGATCTCAACGAGGCCATCCACGACAGCCTGCTCCTGGTGCAGCGCGAGCTGGTCAGGCAGCGGGTGGCGCTGCGGCTGGAGCTTGCGCCTAAGCTACCGCCGGTGCTTGGTGACCGGGTGCAGCTGCAGCAGGTGATCATCAATCTGGTGATGAACGGCATCGAAGCCATGGCGTCCGTCAACGACCGGCCGCGCGAGCTTAAGGTCCGCTCGCAAGAGGAGGGCGGCGACCAAGTGCTCGTAGCCGTGCAGGACTCCGGCATCGGTGTCGATCCCGCGCATGTGGACCGGCTGTTCGACGCGTTCTTCACCACCAAGCCGGACGGGATGGGCATGGGGCTGTCGATCTGCCGCTCGATCGTCGAGGCGCATGAGGGACGGCTCTCTGCCTCGCCCAATTCCGGGCCGGGCGCGACGTTTCAATTCACCTTGCCCGCACATCGGGAGGACGTATCGTGACCGGGCATACGCCACCGTCCGAGCAGCCGGTCGTCTTTGTCATCGACGACGATCCGTCATTGCGCGAGGCGCTCAAGAGCCTTTTCCAATCCGTCGGCTTGCGCGTCGAGTTGTTCGGTTCCGCCTCCGAGTTTATGCAGAGCGCGCTCCCCGATGCTCCAAGCTGCCTCGTTCTCGACATCAGGTTGCCGAGGCTGAGCGGCCTTGATTTTCAAGCCGAACTCGTCAACTCGAATATAGAGATGCCGATTATTTTCATTACGGGCCATGGGGATATCCCGATGTCGGTCAGGGCGATGAAGGCCGGAGCCGTCGATTTCCTGACCAAGCCGTTCCGCGATCAAGATCTGCTCGACGCCGTGGCAAGGGCGATTGAGCGCGACCGCAAGCGCCGAGACGAAGTGAAGGCCGTCTCAAATCTTCGCGCTCTGTACGGCTCCCTGACCCCCCGAGAGCGAGAGGTGATGACCCTGGTCACCACCGGGCTGATGAACAAGCAGGTCGCCGGAGAAATCGGGGTGAGCGAGATCACCGTGAAGATCCACCGTGGCCACCTCATGAGGAAAATGGCCGCGCGATCCTTGGCCGATCTGGTGCGAATGGCCGAGGCGCTCGGGCTTCATCGCCCCAAGACGTCAACAACAAAAAGCTAGAGCGCTGTCGCGATTGGAACCTGACGCGAAAGCGCGCTAGCATGATCTTAGAAAAGTGGGAACCGGTTTTCCGAAAAGATCATGCGTCAAGAAAGAGCTAGCCTGCATATAAACCCATGTATGACTGTTCGAGCAGGCGTTGACGGCGCACTCTCCTCCCTGTGGGCTCGCGCCGAATGGTGTGGGTCCAGTGTCTGCTGCTGAGGAGAGGCCAGGTGCCGAAGGTTCCGGTGATCTCGATCATCGACGATGACGATTCGGTTCGCGCAAGCGTGGGGTGCCTTGTCAGATCGTTGGGATTGCAGGCGCACACTTTCGCCTCCGCCGAAGAATTCTTGCGGTCGGCTCTCGTCAACGACACGTCCTGTCTGATCGTCGATGTGCACATGCCGGGGATGAGCGGGCTCGAGCTGCAAACGCTTTCGCTCTCCCAAGGTCGTCGCACGCCGGTGATCTTCATCACCGCCTTTCCCGAGAAGAGGATCCGATCCGACGCCGTCGCCTTGGGAGCCGTGGGCTTTCTCAGCAAACCCTTCGATGGAGCGGCCCTGATCGAATGCATCGACAGGGCTCTCGGGCGCCAACGGCCCAAGGCATAGTGTGGCAAACCTAAGTATAGGCGCCCCCAACCAATCCGGCATTGGAAGCAACCTACGTAGAATGGAGCCGTCCGTCCCTTTCTCCATATCCTGGGCTTCAAACAGAAACACCAACGAGCCGTACCGAAGACGGTCAGAGGGTGAGGCCCATGTCGACGAACGCACTGTCCATGAATATCGTGCCGCCCAGCCTCTTCGACGGATACGTCGTGCCGCCGCCACGGACAGCCATACGGCTGCCTGTTGGCCGGCGCTCGCAGCCCCGCGACACGAGGCATGAGCTGGCCGATCGCCATCTCGAGGGCCAGCCCTTCGATGGCCAGCCCTATGGCCACATCGAAGCCGAGGTGCCGGCCACCATTGTGCAGATTGCTCCATCCGGCAGCGTCAAGCGCCGCAGCTTGCGCTGGCGCGGCATGGCGGCGGAGATCGTGCAGGAAACGGGACACGAAACGATCGAATATCGGTGGCGCGCCTCCGTCCATCTCCTCGTCCTATGCGAACGGGGCGTGCGCAGCGAGGGAGAGACGATCCTCCAGGGTCTTCCTCCATCGACGCTGCACGACGCCACCCGAAAGCTCACCTTCGTGCCGGCCGGGCATGAGTATTACGAGCGGCGCGAGCCGCGAAACCCCGCCCGCATGATCTATGTCTATTTCGATCCTGCCGTGCTGCCGCTCCATGGCGAGCCGGGCTCGGCCGGCATGTCGTTAGCGCCGCGGCTCTACTTCGAGGATGCAGCGCTGTGGACCACGGCGCTCAAGCTCGCGGCATTGATCGAGAGATCAGGGGTAGGCGACCAAACCTATTTCGAAGCCCTTGGCCTGGTGCTCGCCCATGAGCTCGTGCGCCTCCAGCTCGGGACCACCCAAAGCAAGCCGTCCGTCCGGGGCGGGCTCGCCGCCTGGCAGCAGCGGACCATCACCGCCTATATGGAGGAGCACCTTGGCGAGCAGCTACCGCTCGCCACGCTTGCCGCGCTCGTGGGCCTCAGCCCGTACCATTTCTGCCGGGCCTTCAAGCAATCCTTCGGCATTCCGCCGCGCCGGTATCACACCAGCCGGCGCATCGAATACGCCAAGATGCTGCTAGCCAAGCCCGCGTTGTCGGTGACCGATATTGGATTGACGGTCGGGTTCAGCGAGACGAGCTCGTTCACCGCCGCCTTCCGCAAGGCCACGGGGCAGACCCCGAGCGGTTATCACCGGAGCCTTGGGTAGAGCATGATCCGGAAAAGTGGGAACCGGTTTTCCGAAAAGATCATGCGTCAAAAAAGAGCATGCTCAAACAAAAAGTGAGACGCGCTGTCGCAATTTTATTTCATACGATAGCGCCGTACCCCGCTGGCGCGGCGCCTGCGGGTGGCCACCATCACCCCCGCAAGCGCGATAGGACCGCCTCGAGCGTGGCGATGGCGTCCGCCCTGTCGTGCTTCTTGAGGTCGAGCAGGAGCTTGAAGCCCTCCTGCTCCTCGCGGATCACGTTGCCCGCCGCCACCAGGTCATCATAGATGCCGCGAACCTTGTAGCAGCGGACGGGCTCGGCAAAGCCCTTCACCTTGACGGGGGTCTGCTCCTCGGCCGCCACCTCGTGCTTGACCAGCGAGTAGGTCTCATGACCGAGCACGATGCCGCCGAGATCGGAAACCGACTGGAGCCTGGCCGCCAGATTCACCACGTTGCCGATGATGGTGTAGTCCATGCGGTCTTCGCTGCCGAAATTGCCCACGGTGCAGAAGCCCGTATTGATGCCGATGCGGAGCTGGAACGGCCGCTCGGCGCCCCATTCCTGCCACTCCGACTGCAGCTCGCGCATGCGCTGCTGCATGGCCACGGCCATGCGCACGCCATTGATCGCGTCCTCCCTGACGCCCTTGGATTCCGGATCGCCGAAAAAGGCGAGGATGGCGTCGCCGATATATTTGTCGATGGTGGCGCCGTATTCGAGCGCGATCTTCGACATCTCGGTGAGATAGCGGTTGAGCAGGTTGGTGAGCTCTTCGGACTCAAGATTGTCCGTCGTGGCGGTGAAATCGGCGATGTCGGAGAAGAAGACGGTGAGCTTCTTGCGGTTGGACGCGATCTCCACGCTTTGCGCGCCGGTGAAGATGGAGTTGTAGATTTGCGGCGAGAGGTATTTCGACAGCTTGGTCGAGAGCGCCTCGAGCTGCTTGTTCTTCTCCGCGATGACCTCGGCGGCGGCATTGAGCTGCCGCTCGTTGCTGTCGCTGAGGCGCATCAGCCGCCGCGTCATGCGGAACAGCTTCTGGTAGCCCTTCAGCAGCTGCTCGTAATGCTGCTGGTCTTGGTGACTGCTAAAGCCGCCATCGGCGACCAGCTGCTGGCCCGTGGCGATGACCTGCTCTTCGCCAGCGAATAGATCGTCACCCGACATCAGTGCGGCATCTTCTCGAGGTAGAACTTGGCGTTCTCCAGGTCCTCGCCGAATTCCTCGCCAAGCTCCTGCATGGTGTCGTCTTCCTCGTCATAGAACCAATAGACGTCGACCGCGGCGCCTTTGGCCGCCGCCGCATCGAGCTTGTCCATCAGCATCATGACGGCCTTGGCGCTGCTCGAATTGAGATAGATGAGCTCGAAATCGAAGCGGCAGCTGCCGGGCCCAAGCGTCTTGAGATAGGCGTCGAGCGCGGCGAAGACCGGGTTGTAGAATTCCGTCACGTCCTCCGGGTAGGACTCGCCGGTGAGCTTCAAATGGTGCTTGGCGAAATCGAAAATTATGGCGGGCGTGCGGGCCGAGGCCGGGATTGCGAGGTTCTGCATCGATCCGACTCTTCTTTACACTGAGGCCTTGAGTGTGAAAAAGGCGTACTTGTCGTCGACGTCGGTGAAATCGAACTCGATCGGCTTCGTCGCACGCCTGGCGATCTCCATGAAGCCGAGGCCGGCTCCCTTGCTGCCTTCCTCGGGGCCGGCCCTGAGCTTCTCCTTGTGCGAGGCGCGCAGCTCCTCCTTGTTCATGTCGCGGATCTTGCTGAGCCTCGCCCTTAAGCGCTCCACGTCGGAGCGCTCGACGAGATTGCCGGCATGAACGACGTAATCGTCGCCGTCACGGCCGATGGTGAGCACGCCGTAGCGGATCTCGATGAAGGGCGGCTCCAAGGCGCTGTTCGGCACCTTCTCGGCCGAGTAGCGGATCATGTTCTGCATCTGCTCGACGAACACGGCGAACACGCTGCGCAGCGTCTTGGTGTCGGCATCGTCGATGGTGAGCTTCTGCTTGATCGCCTCGCCGACGCCGCTCAGCACGGTTTCGGTGACGTAGCCGCTATAGGCGAAGATGATCCCCTGCTTGCGCAGGACCTGGCGGATGTCAAACAGCTCCCTCGCCAGCATTGGTGCCTCCCCCCGAAAGCGGGACAAAACCCAACACCGTGAGGTCGTCGCGCCGCATTTGCTGACCCTGATATTTGGCGAAGGTCCGCTTCAACGACTCGGCCTGCTTCTGCATCGGATGTCCGCGATTGCGCTTCAGCAGGGCATGGAAGCGCCGCTTGCCGAAGGAGCGGCCGCGCGGGCCCCCGATCTGGTCGATGAGCCCGTCGGTGGTGAGATAGAAGGAGTCGCTGACGTCGAGGGGGAGGGTGTAATCGGTGAACGTCGCCTCTTGCGGATAACGGCGATAGCCGAGCCCCTTGCGGTCGCCCTTGATCTCGATGATGCCGTCTTGGCCCGCCTTCCACAGCGAGAAGCGCGCGCCGGCGAAGGTCATCTCCTGCTTTGCGGTGTTGATGAAGCAGATGCCGGCCTCCAGCCCGTCATCGGTCTCGCCCAACTCCTGGTCCTGGCCGAGCAGGCTTTGCACGCCGCGATGCAGGCCGGTAAGCACCTGGCTCGGATTGCTGCTCGGCGCCCGCGCCAGCATGCGGTCGAGCATGCCCCAAGCGATCAATGTCATAAAGGCGCCCGGCACGCCGTGGCCGGTGCAGTCGCCGACGATGACGGCATAGCCGTCGCGGATCGGCTGGAACCAGAAGAAGTCCCCGCCCACGATGTCGCGCGGCTCCCAGATCAGGAAATGGTCGGCGGTGACCGAGGCGAGCTCTTCGCGCGCCGGCAGGATGGCGGACTGGATGCGGCTTGCGTAGCGCAAGCTTTGCAAGATCAACAGATTGGCCGCCGCTGCCCGCTGCTCGCTTTCCTTGATGTCGGTGAGGTCGCTATAGACCGCGACGCTGCCGCCGCTGGCGATGCGGCGCTCGCTGACCTGCAGCCAGCTGCCATCGGAGCGGCGTTCGAGCAGCGGCTCGACCGGGTTTTTGTGTTGCGCCAGCCGCTGCCTGAGCCAGCCCGAGGCGCGGCCCTTGGCATCCTCGATCAGGCCCCGCTCCACGGCGCTGCGGATGATCTCTTCATAAGTCGTGCCCGGTTCGGGCGCCCCGGCGCCATGGTCGAATAGCTCGGCGAATTTGTAGTTGCCGAGCACCAGCCGGTCCTCGGTGTCGTAAAGCGAGAAGCCTTCCGAGATCGCGGCGATGGCATCGTTGAGGCGCTGCTCGCTTGCCTGCAAGGCCGCCTGCTCGGCGGTCTTGCGCGCGGTGACCTCGCTCCACGAGCCCACCACCTCGAGCGGATTGCCGTGGCCGTCCTTCATCAGATGCTGCTCGTCGCCCACCCAGCAATAGGTGCCGTCGCTCTTGCGGAAGCGGTACTCGGCGGTGTGGCGGCCTTCCTCGAACAGCTTCGCCTGCTCGGCCTCCACCGCCTCGATGTCTTCCGGATGCACGCGCGCCCGCCAGAAGTCTGGCTGCTTCAGATACTCGTCGGGATCGTAGCCGAGCACGCGCTTGATATTGTCGCTGACGAAGGTGGGCGCATAATCGCCGCTCGCCCGGAAGCTGTAGACCACCGCGGGGGCGCTGTGCAGCATCAGCGCGAAGCGGGCCTGCGCGGCGCTTTCGGCCGCTTCCGCGTCCTTGCGAGCGGTGATGTTGCTCCAGGATCCCACGATCTCGGCGGGTTCACCGTCATCGCCGCGCCGCAAATATTGCTCATCGCTGACCCAGATATAGGCGCCGTTCATCTTGCGGAATCGGTACTCAGCCGTATGGCGGCCCTTGTCAAACAGCTTGGCCTGTTCGGCTTCCACCGCGTGCAGGTCGTCGGGATGAACGTGACTTCGCCAGAAGTCCGCGTGCTCCAGATACTTTTCGGGGCAATAGCCGAGCAGCCGCTTGATGTTCTCGCTGACGAAGGTGGGGGCGTAATCGCCGCTCGCCTTGAAGCTGTAGATCACCGCGGGCGCGGTTTCGAGCAGGGTGGAGAGGCGAGCCCGCGCCGCGTCCTCGGCAGCCTCGGCTTCCTTACGCGCGCTGATGTCGCTCCACGAGCCCACGATCTCGACCGGCTCGCCCTTCTCGTCGCGGATCACATGCTGGTCGTCATTCACCCAGCAATAGGAGCCGTCCTTGCGGCGAAAGCGATATTCGAGCGCGTGCTTGCCGTTCTTGAAAAGGTCGGTGACCTCGGCCTCGACGCGCTGAAGATCGTCCGGGTGGACGCGCTCGCGCCAGAAATTCGGATTGTCGAGATATTCGCGCGGACCGTAGCCGAACAGCTTCTCGATATTGGTGCTGACGAAGGTGGGGGCGTAATCGCCGCTCGCCTTGAAGCTGTAGATCACCGCGGGCGAGGCGCTGAGCAGCTGCGAAAGCCGCTCGCGCGCGGTGGCTTGCACCTCACCGAGACGCTGGCGCGTTGCCTCTTCCTGCTCGCGTGCTGCCCCGTTCAGCACTTGCTCGATGATATGGGCGACCCCCGCCAGATCGACGTCGTCAGGGGCAGCGCGCAGCTTCTCTGCCAAGGCGACCGCAGCCGTCTCGGCGCATTGTCTGAGTTCCGTCATGCTCCAATTTTCTAACACGTGAGATCAAGGGTTGAGCCCAACCCCCCGCGAATACATAGCATGCGCTGAAGGCTTAAGGCATCAGCCAGCCCGAATATATTCAACAACCGGAGATCGCGTGGTGGGGCGGGAACCGGACCGCCCCACTTTTGGGGCGAGCGGCACGTCAGGCGTTGGTGATGCTTTAGCCCTTGGCCTTTGGATTTCCCCGCCTAAACTGGAGGCACCTGTTTGATCCAAGGACTCTAATGAGCATGAGAGGGAATAATGTCCGAACCTTCACGCCGCCATGTGCTTGGCGGGGCCGCCATGGCTAGCCTTATTGCCTCCGGTGCCAGCGCCGGCCCCTTCACCGAGACCCCACAGCCCCCCTTTGGCCCCGCGCCAAAGCCCCTTGATGGGGCCGAGCTTCCCTCCTTCCGCTTCCCCTCGGTGAGACGCCGACCAAAGCCTTCGATGGCGGCACCGCCAAGGAGGCGACGGTCGCCGAGTTTCCCGTCTCGGAGAAGCTTGCCGGGGTCTATATGACGCTGGTCCCAGGCGGCTTGCGCGAGCTGCATTGGCACGCCAACGCCGCCGAATTGGGCTATGTGATCAGCGGGGACTGCCGCGTCACCACCATCGATCCGCAAGGGCAGTCCGAGGCGGTCGACTTCGGTCCCGGCGATGTTTGGTACTTCCCGCGCGGCCACGGCCATTCGATCCAAGGGCTCGGCCCCGGCGATTGCGTCTTCATCCTCATCTTCGACAACGGCTATTTCTCCGAATTCGGCACCTTCAGCATCTCCGACTGGCTCGGCCACACCCCACCCGAGGTGCTGGCCAAGAATTTCGGCGTGCCGGCCTCGACCTTCGCCCCATTCCCCAAGCGCGAGGTTTATATCGCCACGGGCCCGGTGCCGCAGCCGCTGCCGCAAGATCCGGCGCCCGCCTCCCTCGACCAAGTCCCGCTTACCCATCGCTACCGACTTCTGGCGCAGCGCCCCGCCATTTTCGCCGGCGGAACCATGCGCACCGCCTCGATGAACGAGTTTCCAATCTCGGCGACCATGACGAGCGCCATTCTCACCATCAAACCGGCCGGCATGCGCGAGCTGCACTGGCACCCCAACGCCGCCGAATGGCAGTTCTATGTGAGGGGAACCGCAAGCATGACCGTGTTCGGCTCCCATGGCCGCGCCCGCACCGACGCCTTCGCCCCGGGCGATGTCGGCTACGTCCCGCAAGGCTATGGGCACTATATCGAGAACACGGGCACCGACGAGCTCGAGGTCATGCTTGTCCTCAACAACTCCACCTATGAGTCGATCTCCATCACCGCCTGGATGGCGGCCAATACCGATCTCCTGCTCGCCACGAATTTCAAGGTGCCGGCAAGCGTGTTCGCGAATTTCCCGAAAAACGCGGTGGTCATGCCCGAATAAATGTCGGCGCCCGCGCTGCTCTAAAGAGCGATGGGCCCTCTCGCTGGAAGAGATGCGGCGGGCGCCGTCTGGAGCCACTCGGTGAGATCACGCAGCGGGCGCGCCTCGCTATAGAGGAAGCCCTGACCCTCCTCGCAGCCGCGGGCGAGAAGCGCCGCCTTATGCTCCTCGGTGGCGATGCCCTCGGCCGTCACCGCCATACGGAAATTTTGCCCCAAGGACAGAATGGCCTCCACGATCGCCGCGTCGCCTGGGTTGACCACGAGATTCTGCACGAAACTCCTGTCGATCTTGAGCCGCGTCACTGGGAGCTGCTTGAGCATGCTGAGCGAGGCATAGCCCGTGCCGTAGTCGTCCAGCGCGATCCCGACGCCCTGCGCGCGCAGGGAATTGAGCACGGCAATGATCGACTTATCGCTGCCGAGGATGACGTTCTCGGTAAGCTCGATCTCCAGCAGCGCAGGCGCGAGGCCGCTGGCGAAAAGGACGCGCCCGATCGTCTCGGGTAGGCTCCCATTGATCTGGGCCTGGAACAGGTTCACCGCCATGCGCAGCCTAAGGCCTTGCCTGGCAAGCTCGGCGGCTTCCGCGCAGGCCGTGTCCAACACCCACTCGCCCACGGCCTGCGCGAGCGCGCTCCGCTCCAGCACCGCCAAGAATTCGGCAGGCGCAAGCAGTCCGCGGTCGGGATGGCGCCAACGCAAAAGCGCCTCGAAACCGGTGAGCTTGCGATCGACAAGCCTGAGCTGGGGCTGGAAGTGGAGCTCGAATTCGTATCCGTTGAAGGCGCGCCTGAGCTCGGTCTCCAGCCCCTGCCGCGCCTGCGAGGCCTCGTGCAGGTCGGAAGTGAAGAAACGGCAGGGGTTGCCGCCTTCCTGCTTGGCCTGGTGAAGGGCGAGATTGGCGTGGGCGATGATGGCTTCGGCCGAGGAGCCATGGATGGGTGCGATGGCGATGCCGATGGACGTGGCCACGAAGACCACGCGGTTGGCGACCTTGAACGGAGCGGTGAATGCATCCTGGATTTTTTCGGCGAGCTCGGCCACGATCTCTGGCGCCCCCGTCCTCGGCAAGAGGATTGCGAACTCATCGCCGCCGAGACTGGCCAAGATATTGCCGTCCCCCGCCGCGGCCACGAGCCGCGCCGCCACCAGCTTCAACAGCTCGTCGCCGGCCGAGGATCCCGCCGTGTCGTTGAAGGATTGGAAGCCGTCGAGATCGATCATCAGCACCGCGGCAGCGTAGCCGGATTCGATCACTGCCTCCGCGCGCTCGGCCAGCAGCAGACGGTTCGGCAGCCCGGTCAGCTGGTCGTAATAGGCAAGGTGGAACAGAGCTCCTGCTGCTGGCGCTGGCGGGTGATGTCCTGCAAGGTGCCGAGCACGCGATAGGGCCTCTGCTCGGCATCTCTTAGCACCTGCGCATAGGCGACCACCCAGCGCTCCGCCCCGGTGTCAGCGCGCCGGATGCGGAACTCCGCGTCGAACTTGCCGTCATGCTCTGGCCTGAAGGCCTTGTTGCGCAGCGTCGCAAGCGGGGCGCGATCGTCGGGATGCACCAGCCCCCAGAAGGTCTCGTCGCTGATCGGGTTATCGTCGGCAATGCCAAGCAGCCGATACTTGCCGTCCGACCACCAGGCCCGACCGGAGACCAGGTCGAAGTCCCAGATGGCGAGCTCGGCGGTCTCCACCGCGAGCGTCAGCCGCTCCTCGCTCCTGGCCAGGTCCTCCACCGCCGGACGTTGCTCATGCACATCGGTGACGGTGCCCACCCATTCCGACACCGTGCCGTCGGCGTCCTTGATTGGGATGCCGCGCCCGAGCGCCCAGCGGTAGCCGCCATCGCGCTGGCGGAGGCGAAAGACCGCTTCGAACACTTCGCCCGTTGCAAGCGCGAGGCGCCAGAGCGGCCCAACCCGCGCTTGATCATCGGGATGCAGGTCGTCGAGCCAGGCGTGGGCCCGCCATTCCTTGGGCCGTCCGGAATGTTCCGGCCAGCGGCAGGCTTCCAGCGGGGCGCCGTCAGGGGCCGCGCGCTACACCACGGCGTTGGTGGCCTTCGACAGCGCGTGAAAGCGCCGTTGGGCAGCCAGGTCCTCCAGGTCCCGCAACATCGCTTTCATCACCACGCTTAATCAGCTCACTGAATACCATCGTGGCCACTCCAAGCATATCGAATGGACAAAAGAAAAAGCCGTTGAAAACCAATCACTGCCGCTTGCAACGAAGCGAAACCAGGTTGCCCGCTTGCGGCGGCGCCCCCCTAAGAGCGGGGCGGCATCGGCGCGTCTTGCAGCCGTTGCAGCTCGTAGAACCGCAAGCCCAATCGGCTGCGCGCCTCATTCGACGCTGCGCACCCCCGCCGCGCGGCTTCGAAGGGAAAGCGCAAGGCGCTCGAGGTCTTGAACACGTCGATCCACAGCGCTCGCGGCTCGTGCCAGCACGCCGCCCACATCCTTCATGTGCTGCAGCATGAAACGCATCAGGAGGGCGTCGTAGCTTCCGGGCGGCGCGTCTCCATAAAGTCGCCAAGCTCGAATCTGAGCCCCCTGGCGCCGTAGCGGGAGCGGGCCTGGGCGATGGGCTCCGGCGACCGGTCCAAGCCGGTGAAAGCCTTGTCGGGGAAATGCGTCTTGAGCCGGGACAGGTGGTATTCATTGCCGCAGCCGGCATCGAGCACGCTTCTTGCTGCCATCCACCGCGGTGGCGTAAGCTATTAGCATGACCGAGAAGAGGAGCCGCAATGGAAGCCCCCGCCACCGCGGCGGGGACACCGATGTGGACGCCGATGCGCGGTCGACCCGCGAGGAGCCGCGCAGCGAGGAGTCGCGTAGCGACGAGTCGCCCGGCGATGGCAAGGCGGAGTTAGAGGCACGGGCTGTACCTGAGCGCGCGCCCGTCACCGAGCCGCTGCCCTCGTCCCCCACCGAGGCGCCATCTCGCGAGGGCCGGCGTGGCGGCCGCATGCTGCTCTTGCTTCTGCTCGTCATCGCCGCCGCCGCCCTTGGCTATCGCTATTGGGGGTTCTGGCAGACCAATCCGGGCGCGCCTGCGGCCGCGCCACCACCACCCGCCGTCACCGTGGCCAAGCCCTTGGTCAAGGAGCTGGTCGAGTGGAAAGAGTTCACCGGGCAGTTCGAGGCCGTGGACTATGTCGACGTGCGGGCGCGGGTGAGCGGCTATCTCGAATCGATCAATTTCGTCGACGGCCAGACCGTCAAGAAAGGCGACCTTCTTTTCGTCATCGAGCCAAAGCCGTTCGAGCTTGCCCTGCAAACGGCGAAAGCGGAGCTGGCTCAGGCCGAGGCCCAACTCAGCCTCAACAAGGCGCAGCTCGATCGGACCACTCAGCTCAAGCAGAAGGACTATGCGACGCAAGAGACCTATGATGAGCGCGTGGCACAGGTGAACATCGCCACCGCCGCGCGTGACTCAACGGTCGCGGCCGTCAACCAGGCCCAACTCAACCTCGATTATACGCGCGTGACGGCGCCGCTCCCGGGGCGCGCGAGCCGCCACGAGCTCAGCGTCGGCAATCTCGTGATTGGCGGCATCAGCGGCACGGCCACCCTGCTCACCACCATCGTGTCGCTCGACCCGATCCACTTCTTCTTCAATGTGAGCGAGGCCGACGGCATGACCTATAAGCGCCTGGTGGCAAAGGGCGAGATCCCCTCGCCCCGGGACATGAAGGTCGAGGTCCAGGGCCAGCTCATGGACGAGACGGACTGGCCGCTCAAAGGCACCATCGACTTCGTCGACAACCAATATGACCGCTCGACCGGCACGATCCGCGTCCGCGCCGCCTACCCCAATGCCAACTACTTCATCACCCCCGGCCAGTTCGGCCGCATCCGGGTGCCGATGTCGCAGCTTCACCCCGCGCTTCTCGTGCCCGACGCGGCCGTGGTCACCGATCAGTCGACCAAGCAGCTGTTCACCGTATCGCCGGACGGTACCGTCGTGCCGAAGCCGGTCGAGCTCGGTCCCGTCGTGGACGGCAATTTGCGCATCATCCGCAGCGGCATCGATGCCAATGACGAGGTGATCGTCAACGGCCTCTTGCGCGCCCGTCCCGGCCAGAAGGTCACGCCCCAGCAAGGTACGGTCGAAGGCGCGGCCGCACCGAAGCAATGATCCGCCGGACACCAAGGCCAGCGGCCACATGAACATCTCGCATTTCTTCATCGACCGGCCGATCTTCGCCGCCGTCATCTCGATCATCATCACCCTGGTCGGCGGCGTCTCCTATTTCGCCCTGCCGGTCGCCCAATATCCTGAGATCGCACCGCCCTCCATCTCGGTCACCGCGTCCTATCCCGGCGCTTCGGCCGAGACCGTGGCCAAGACCGTGGCGACGCCCCTCGAGCAGGAGATCAACGGCGTCGACAACATGCTCTACATGACCTCGCAATCGACGAGCGACGGCAACATGTCGCTCGCCGTGACCTTCAAGCTCGGCACCAACCTCGATACGGCGCAGGTGCTGGTGCAGAACCGCGTCGCCATCGCTCAACCGCGACTGCCCGATGAGGTGCGTTCGATCGGCGTGACGGTGACCAAGCAATCGCCGGATCTCATGCTGGTGATCCATCTCCTCTCGCCCGACGGAACCCGCGACCAGCTCTACATCTCCAACTACGCCACGCTGCACGTGAAGGACGTGCTCTCCCGCATCGACGGTGTCGGCAACGTGACCATCTTCGGCGCCCGCGACTACTCGATGCGCATTTGGCTAGATCCGGAGAAGCTCGCGGCCCGCAACCTGACCGCGGGCGACGTCGTGGCGGCGCTCAGAGGGCAGAACGTGCAGGTCGCGGCCGGCGTCATCAATCAGCCGCCGGTGCCCCAGCCTGGCGCCTTCCAGCTCAACGTGGAGACGCAAGGCAGGCTCACCGACACCGACGCCTTCGGCAACATCATCGTCAAGTCCGACGCCGACGGCCGGGTCGTGCGCGTTCACGACGTGGGCAGGGTGGAGCTGGGCGCGGCGGATTACAGCCGTAACGGCTATCTGGACCAGACCGTCGCCGTGCCGTTGGGCATCTTCCAGCGGCCGGGCTCGAACGCCCTTGCCACTGCGGCACAAGTCCAGAAGACCATGGCGGAGCTTTCGAAGTCGTTCCCCTTGGGGCTGCGCTACGACATCGTCTACAACCCCACGGTCTTCATCTCGGAGTCCGTCTCTGCCGTGATCCACACCATGTTCGAGGCCGTGGTCCTCGTGGTGGTGGTGATCATTCTGTTCTTGCAGACCTGGCGTGCGTCGATCGTGCCCATCGTCGCCATTCCCGTGTCGCTGATTGGCACTTTCGCCATGCTCGAGGCGCTCGGCTTCTCGCTCAACAACCTCTCTTTGTTCGGCCTGCTGCTCGCCATCGGCATCGTGGTCGACGACGCCATCGTCGTGGTGGAGAATGTCGAGCGCAATATCCGCGAGGGTTTGAGCCCGCGCGATGCCGCCTACAAGACCATGGAGGAGGTAGGGGGCGCGCTGATCGCCATTGCGCTCGTGCTCTCAGCCGTATTCATCCCCTCGACCTTCTTGACCGGCATCCTCGGTCAGTTCTTCCGTCAGTTCGCCGTCACCATCGCCACCTCGACGGTGATCTCGCTCATCGTCTCGCTCACGCTCAGTCCAGCGTTATGTGCTCTGCTGTTCAAGCCCCACGACCCCAATCCGAAACAGAACCTGCTAACCCGGCCAATCAATGCCTTCTTCAAGGGCTTCAACCGCGTCTTCGAATGGCTGTCCCGGAGCTATGGCGGGCTGACCCGGCGCCTGGTGCGGATCGCGCTTCTGATGGTGGTGGTCTATGCCGGCCTCATCGGCCTTACCGTCTACCAGTTCATCCAGGCGCCGACGGGCTTCATCCCGCAGCAGGATCAAGGCTATCTCATCAACATCATCCAGCTGCCGCCGGGAGCCTCGCTCGCCCGCGCCGACGAGGTGACACGGCGCGTGAACAAGCTGGTGCTGGAGACCCCCGGTGTCGCCCATACCGTTCCGATCGTGGGGCTGGACGGCGCTACCTTCACCAGCGCGCCAAACTCCGCCGTGATTTTCAGCCCTCTCGATCCCTTCGATCAGCGTGCCGAAAAGGGCCTGAGCGCGCAGAAGATCATCGGGACTCTCAATCAGAAATTCGCCGCGATCCAGGACGCCCTGATCATCAGCATATCACCGCCACCGGTCAGAGGCATCGGCACCACCGGTGGCTTCAAGATGGAGGTCCAGGACACCCATGGCGGCGAGCCGGCCGAGCTCGAGGCGGTTACGCAACCCATCGTGGCGGCAGCCAATCAGACCCCTGGCCTGATGAGCATCTTCACCACCTTCAACACGCGCACGCCGAAGATCTATGCCGACATCGACCGCGTCAGAGCCGAGATGCTGGGGGTGAGCACCGACGACGTTTTCACGACCCTCGAAGTGTATCTTGGCTCTCAATATGTCAACGATTTCAATTATTTAGGGCGCACATACCGCGTGATGGCGCAAGCCGACGGTAAGTTCCGCCAGGACCTGCACGCCATCTCGGAGCTGAAGACGCGCAACGCCAAGGGCGAGATGGTGCCGCTCGGTGCTGTTGCCTCTTTCCGCGACATCATGGGGCCCTATCGGGTCGAGCATTTCAACCTCTACCCCTCCGCCGCCGTGCAAGGCGGCGTGGCTCCGGGCTATTCGAGTGGCTATGGCCTCGCCGCCATGGCGAAGCTGGCGCAGCAGCTGCTCCCGGACGGCTACGCCTTCCAATGGACCGAGATCGCCTATCAAGAGCAGCTCGCCGGCAACACCGCGATCTACGTCTTCATGGCCTCGGTGGTGTTCGTGTTCCTGCTGCTCGCTGCGCAATATGAGAGCTGGGCGCTGCCGCTCGCCGTCATTCTGATCGTGCCTATGTGCCTGCTCGCTGCCGTCAGCGGCCTCCTCGCCCGTGGCATGGACGTGAACATCCTGGCGCAGATCGGCTTTGTCGTGCTCATAGGTCTGGCGGCCAAGAACGCCATTCTGATCGTGGAGTTCGCGCGACAGAACGAGGAGCACGGCGAGGATCCCTTCCAGGCTGCCGCCGAGGCCGCGCGCGTGCGCTTACGCCCGATCTTGATGACCTCGTTCGCCTTCATCCTCGGCGTGCTGCCGCTGGTGATCGCCACGGGGGCGGGTGCTGAGATGCGCCAGTCGCTCGGCACAGCCGTGTTCTTCGGCATGCTCGGCGTGACCATCTTCGGGCTGATCTTCACGCCGGTGTTCTACGTGGTGGTGCGCAAATTCGCGGCCAAGCCGCGCGCCCATCCTTCTACCTACCACGCCCCGGCGGAATAGGTCGCCTCAAGGCACCAGCACCATGCGGAAGCGCGCTTTGCCGCTCATCATGCGGGCATAAGCCTCGGGCGCCTTGGTGAGCGGCATGGTCTCGATCATGGGCGCCACACCGGTCAGCGCGCTGAAGCGCAGGGTGTCCTCCGAATCGATCGACGTCCCCGATGGCCAGCCCCCGATGCCGCGGCGCTCGCCGATGATGTGAAGTGGGCTAACCTCGATGGACTCGGGCGAAGCACCCAGCACGAGCAGCGTGCCGTCGATGCCAAGCCCGTCGATCAAGGGCGTCATCGCCTTGGCGCTTGTCGCCGTGGCGAGGATGACCTTGGCGCCGCCGAGCTCGGTGAGCACCGAGGCTGCGTCTTCTGCCTGGCTGTCGATATAGCGATGCGCCCCGAGCTCGAGCGCGAGCTTCTCCTTGTCCTTCCCCCGCGCGATCGCCACTGTGTGGAACCCCATCTTGGCCGCGAACTGCACCCCGAGATGGCCGAGCCCGCCAATGCCGAGGATGGCGACGAGATCGCCGGCACGGGCGCCGCTGTGGCGGAGCGCATTGAAGGTGGTGATGCCGGCGCACAGCAGCGGCGCGGCAGCGACCGCCTCGAGTTCGTCGGGGATGGCGGCCAGCGCCTCGATCGGCGCGATCATGTAGTCGGCATAGCCGCCGTCATAATGGATGCCGGGCACCTTGAGATAGCGGCAGCTGATGAAATCGCCGCGGCGGCAAGGAGGGCAGGTGCCGCAATTGCCGCCGAACCAGCCGACGCCCACGCGCTGCCCGAGGCGCCAGGTGGTGACCTCCGGTCCGACCTTATCGATGCGGCCCGCGACCTCATGCCCCGGCACTGCCGGATAGCGCACGCCGGGGAAGGTACCCTCGACCACGAGGCAATCGCTGTGGCAGACGCCGCAGGCCTCCACCTTGATGCGCACCTGGCGCGGGGCCGGTTCGGGCATCTCGCGCTCGACCAGCTCGAGCGGGGCGTTGGGTTCGCGCACTTGGACGGCTCGCATGGGGTACTCCTCTAAGGGTATCGCTTAGAGCATGATCTTAGAAAAGTGGAAACCGGTTTTCCGAAAAGATCACGCTCAATCAAAAAGATAGAGCGCTATCGCGATTCCATTTCAACCGATAGCGCTCTAGCCTCAGCGGAAGATATGGGTGTCGGCGATGCCGTTGAAGATCGACTGCACCGCGATCGCGGCGAGCAGCACGCCGAACACCCGCACGATCACCTTGCGCGCCGTCACCCCGATCAGCTGATGGATCTCCTGGGCGAGCAACAGGAACACCAGCGTGACCAGCATCACGGCGAGGATCGCCACGACCACCGCCGCAAGCAGCTTGAAATCGCCTCTTGTGCCGGCGGCAAGCACGATGGCCGATGTCATGGCGCCGGGCCCTGCCAAGAGCGGGGTCGCCAGCGGAAACACGGTGATCTCGGCATGCCGCTCGGCCTTGGTCTCCGCCTCCTCGCTCTCCTTGGCTGAAAGCCTGGAGGGTCCCGGGCGCTTCGACAGCGTCATCTCGAGTGCGATCATGAACAGGATGATGCCGCCTGCCACCTGCAGCGCCGGCAGCGTGACGCCGAGCTGAGTGAGGATGGGCTGCCCGAGCAGGGCGAAGACGAGCACGATCAGCGTGGCGATCAGCACCGCTTTCACCGCGATCGCCCGCCGCTCCGCACGGGTGGCATTGGGGGTGAGCGTGGCGAGCAGCACGGCCGAATCGATGGGGCCGATGACCGCGAAGAAGGTGGTGAAGGCGGTGAGCGCGGTCTCGATCATGGCTTTAACGAGGGGCAGCGACTGAAGCGCAAGGCCAGGCTTCTACCATCTTTCGCGGTTAAGCACGCAACGCGCCGCCAAACCAAGAACGTTGCTCGGGAGGCAGGCATCGGCTTAAGATGACGCCAACCATAAACACCTGGGGAAGCGCACCAAGTTTGAGGGGAAGATGAGGTTGCGTTTTTGAGCCAGGGGCGGAGACCATTTTGTACAGTCTCGAAAGCGTGAAAGCCGGTGCCGGGTCGGAGGCGCCCAAAGCGCCTCTCTGCCGGTTTTTCGACGAGATGCGCGATGAGGCGGGCAACGTGCGCCCCGCTTACGCGGCCTTTGCCGGGCTGCTTGACAACCTCTCCATCGAATCCCTGGTCACCAAGCAGGCGGCGGCCGAGGAGCTGTTTCGGCGGCTCGGCATCACCTTTGCGGTCTATGCCGAAGGGGGCTCGACCGAGCGCCTGATCCCCTTCGACCTCATCCCCCGCATCCTGAACCGCGACGAATGGGCGCTCATTGAGCGCGGCTGCATCCAGCGGGTCAAGGCGATCAACACCTTCCTCTATGACATCTACCACGACCAGGAGATCCTGAAGGCGGGGCTCATTCCGCCCGAGCTCGTGCTGCTCAATCCGGCTTTCCGCCCCGAGATGCTGGGGGTCGAGCCTCCCAACAAGGTCTATGCCCATATCGCCGGCATCGATCTTATCCGCACGGGCGAGCGCGACTTCTTCGTGCTCGAGGACAATGTGCGTACGCCATCCGGCGTCTCCTATGTGCTGGAGAACCGCGAAATCATGATGCGGCTCTTCCCGGATGCTTTCGCCGGCCAGAGCATCTCGCCCGTCGGCAACTATCCGGAGCGGCTCCTGGAGAATTTGCGCGCCGTGGCGCCGGGTGCGCCCAACGATCCTGTCGTCGTGCTGCTCACGCCCGGCCGCTACAACAGCGCCTATTTCGAGCATGTCTTCCTCGCCGAGCAGATGGGCATTGAGCTCGTCGAGGGCGGCGACCTCTTCGTCCGCCACGGCCAGGTGTGGATGCGCACCACCGAAGGCCCGGTCAAGATCGACGTGATCTACCGCCGCGTCGACGATGCCTATATGGACCCGCTCGTCTTTGACTCGCAGTCGGTGCTCGGGGTGCCTGGCCTCTTATCGGTGATCCGCTCAGGCAGGGTCGCGCTCGCCAATGCGCTGGGCACGGGGGTCGCCGACGACAAGGCCATGTATTGCTACGTGCCGCGCATGATCGAGTTCTATCTCGGCGAGCACGCCCTCCTCAACAACGTGCACACCTACATGCTGCGCGACCCCACGCAGAGGCAGCACGTCCTCAACAATTTGCAAAACCTCGTGGTCAAGGAGGTACAAGGCTCTGGGGGCTACGGCATGCTCATCGGGCCTGCCTCGACCGCCGAGGAGCGCGAGGCCTATAAGGCCCGGGTGATGCAGAACCCCGAGAACTATATCGCCCAGCCGACGCTCGCGCTCTCCACCGCGCCGACCCTCGTCGACGGCGAGATCGTGTCCCGCCACGTGGATTTGCGGCCCTTCGTGCTGAGCGGCAAGGAGACGAGCGTGGTTCCGGGTGCGCTCACGCGCGTCGCCTTGCGCCAGGGCTCGCTCGTGGTCAATTCGAGCCAGGGGGGCGGCACCAAGGATACCTGGGTGCTGGAGCGGTCCGCATGCTGAGCCGCACCGCCGAGAATCTGTTTTGGATGGCGCGCGACATGGAGCGAGCGGAGAACACCGCGCGCATGCTCGATGTCGGCTTCCGCATGTCGCTGCTCCCCTCCACCATCGACAAGCAGGCGCTGCATTTCGAGCCGATCATCGCCATCGCGCCTGGCTCGGGGCGCTTCCACGAGCTCTATGGCGAGCTCACCCACGAGACCATCCTCCGCTATGTGGCGCTCGAGCCCGCCAATGGCGGCAGCATCTGCTCGCTGATCCGCCATGCGCGCGAGAATGCCCGCGCCCAGCGCTCGGCCATCTCCAGCGAGGCCTGGGAGAGCCTGAACAGCACCTGGCTGCAGGTGCAAAATCTCGACTTCGATGGGCTGAAGCGCTGGGGCTATCGCGACTTCTTCGACTGGGTGAAGGAGCGCTCGCACCTGTTTCGCGGCGTGGTGTTCGGCACCATGCTGCATGACGACGCCTTCCGCTTCATCAGGCTCGGCACCTTCATCGAGCGGGCCGACAACACCGCCCGCATCCTCGACGTCAAATATCACGTGCTGCTGCCCGAGACCGAGGAGGTGGGCGGCTATGTGGACTATTATCAATGGGGGGCGCTTTTGCGCTCGGTCGGCGCCTTCCGCGCCTACCGCAAGGTCTATCACGATACGGTTTACCCGTGGCGCATCGCCGAGCTGCTCATCCTGCGGGCCGACATGCCGCGCTCACTGCATCATTGCTACGCGAACCTGATCGGCACGCTGGACGAGCTCGCCGACAAGAAGCATCTGGAATGCCGCAGCCTCGCGGGCCGGACCTATGCGCTGCTGAAATATGGCCGCATCGACAAGATCTTCAGCGGAGGCCTGCACGAGTTCCTGTCGAGCTTCATCGACTCCAACAATGCGCTTGGCGGCCAGATCGAGGAGGACTTCCTCATGGTGCGGGCGGTGCTGGCCGGGGCCGCCTGACCATGCTGATCCGCGTCGAGCACTGCACCGCCTACTCCTATTCGGAGCCGATGCTCGCCAGCATCCAATATGTGCGCATGACGCCGCACTTCGGCCGGACGCAAGCGGTCGAGGGCTGGAAGCTCAGCTGTCCCGGCGCGCTCACCGAGGCCTGGACCGATCAATACGGCAATCTCTGCCATACGCTGACCGTGGCGCAGCCGGTCACCGAGCTGAAGATCAAGGTGAGCGGGCTTGTGCGCACGCGCGAGACTAATGGCGTGGTGGGGTTCGCCCCCTCCGAGCTTCCCTCGGGTCTCTATCTGCGCGAGACGCCCTATACGGTCAGCTCGGCTCCCATCCGCGCCTATACCGCCCGTTTCAAGGCGAAGGCCGAGCAAGACCCGATCCAGGCCCTGCACGACATCATGCTCGCCATCGGCGAAGACGTCGAATACCGGACGGGCGAGACGCACGTCCACACCACAGGCGCCGAGGCGCTGGAGCAGAGAAGCGGGGTCTGCCAGGACCATGCCCACATCTTCTGCGCCGTCTGTCGCACCCTTGGCATCCCGGCCCGCTATGTGAGCGGCTATCTCGCCAATGGATCGGGCCATGAGGGCCATGCCGCGAGCCACGCCTGGGCGGAGGGTTTCGTTGAGCATCTCGGCTGGGTGAGCTTCGATCCCACCAACCGCGCTTCCGCCGACGAATCCTATATCCGCACCGCCATCGGACTGGACTATGCTGAAGCGGGGCCAGTTCGCGGCATCCGCAGCGGGGGCGGCGTCGAGACCATGACCGTCTCGGTCGCCTTTCCAAGCCAGCAACAACAACAAACTCAGTAGGGGGACACGTGACTTATTGCGTCGGCATTCTGCTCGATGAGGGTGTGGTGCTTGCCTCGGACTCGCGCACCAATGCAGGCATCGACCGCGTCTCGACCTTTCGCAAGATGTTCGTCTTCGAGAAGCCGGGGGAGCGGTTCTTCTGTCTGGTCACCGCCGGCAATCTCTCGCTCACGCAAGGGGTGATCAGCTTGCTTGGCGAGTGGCTCAACAACGAGAATCCGGAGCAGGATCTATTCGCCGTAGGCTCCATGTTCGGAGCGGCGCGCATCGTGGGCAATGCGCTGCGGGAGATCCACAAGACCGACGGCGGCTATCTGCAGCAGCACGAGGTGGATTTCAGCGCCTCGTTCATTCTTGCCGGCCAGATCAAGGACGGCCAGCTCCGGCTGTACTTGGTTTATGATGCCGGCAACTTCATCGAGGCCATGGGCGTCACCACCTACTTCCAGATCGGCGAGGTGAAATACGGCAAGCCCATCCTTGACCGCGTCATCCAGCGCGACACGAGCTTAAGCGACGCCTCCAAATGCGCGCTGATCTCCTTCGACTCGACCATGCGCTCGAACGTCTCGGTGGGCCCCCCGCTCGATCTTCTGATCTACCGGCGGAATGCGCTCAAGACGGGTTTCACGGTGAGGCTCGAGGACCACGACCCCTATCTGAAGGCGATCAGAGACGGCTGGGGGGCGGCCATCCTTAAGGCCTTCCACGACGTCAGCGCCGGTTCCGGCTGGACATTCTAAAGCATGATCCGGAAAAGTGGAAACCGGTTTTCCGATAAGATCATGCGTCAAAAAGAGCTAGAGCGCCGTCGCGATCTTGGCGCGATTGCGCTCTAGTCCTCGAGCGTTGCGCGCGATCACCCATCTGGCGGCGCACCGCGAGCGCGGCACGCCATGCCCGGCAGACACCTTCCCACCAGGCTGCCGCGCTGGCTAGGCCGCAGCGCCTAATAGCCGGGGCCGCTGCCCCCGCCCGGCGCAGCGCCGCCGGAACTCCGACTTGCTGAGGTGGGAGCGCCCCCGGCAGAGGGCGAGGCAGCGCTGACGCCGGCCGCCATCTCCTGCGCCGCTTGTTTGCCGGCGGCGGCCGCCGCCTGGCCGCTCTCCTGGATGATCTTCGTGGCGAGGTCGCGGATCTCCTCCAGCTGGTGCGCGAACTGCTCCATCTGCTTGCGCGCAAAGTCGGCCTGCAGCCCGAGCGCCTGGGTCACGTCCTTGGTTTCGGCGAGCTTCAGCGCGAGCGCGAAATTCGCTTCCGCCGTGCTGCGGGTGATGTCGGCGATCTTCTGGTTCAACGAGCGCAAGCCGGCGCCTGCCGTATTGGAACTCGTCTCGATCGTCTTCCAGGTCTTCTCGGTGGTTGCGGCGAAGGTATCGAACGCACGCTTCGCCTGCTCGATGCTCATCTTCATAAGGTCCCGCATCGACTCCGGAATTTCCGGTTTCATGAACGCGTCATTGGCCATGCCACTCTCCTGTTGCCGTACCTGCCCACTTTCGTCCTCGCGCGGCGGCGATGTTGCCCCGACCGCGGCGCCTCTCTCGGCGGCCTTTTCGAGGGTGAGCAGCCAAACGCGGGCCGGCCACCCCGCGAGCCAACAATAGCTCCTGACGTACAAACTTAGCATAGGGAGGTTCCTTACGGCAGAGGATCGGCGAAGTGCCGGCGGTCGTGCGGGGCATCATGCCGGAAACTGGGGAGACCGGCGAGCGCTCGCGTAGATTTTGCTTTCCAAATGCCCGCGCTTGCGGCTTACTTATGGAAGGGAACGGGAACATCCATAGGTCAAGGGCTTCACTTTAGCTCGCTGATCAGAGCGGGACCGAGCGATCGGCCCGCGATCAAGGAAGGTTCCGATGCTCCGTTCGCTTATCCTGACTGCGCTTGTCCTCGTTCTATCGCCGGCCAGCGTCGGCACCATGCCCGCTGATGATACCGAGCAAGTTTGCGCCGACCTCGCCGGCACGTCGGCCAGGCAAGAACTGGTGATGCGGGGCTGCCTCGATTTCGAGGAGCGGACCCGGCACGAGATCGCGGCTGCCTGGGACAAGGTGTCGGCCGACGTGCAGGTATCCTGCGAGAGGCTCGTCGAATCGAATGGCGGTGCCTCCTATTGGCGCCTCAAGACCTGCATCGACAAAGGGGCGGCATCGGGCTCCGCGTCTGGACAATAGAGCATGGTCCGGAAAAGTGGGAACCGGTTTTCCGAGAAGATCATGCGTCAAACAAAAGCCTAGAGCGCTGTCGCGATTCAACCTGACGCGATAGCGGTTTAGGGTCTGCTCCCCCGAGTCTCAATCTTGTGAGGAGTCATCGCGGGCTTGGCCTGCTCCCGCGCCCCGACGCGGGCGCGCCCATATCATTGCGCAACGCCGGCGTAAACCGCTGTTAACCGCTGTTGGGGCAGAGCTGTCCTCGTTGCTGCGCGCGCTGCACGCCGCAGGGAGAAGCAGGGAGGTGCCGTCAATGCTGAACATTCCTATCCGTGAGTTCGAGCCGAACAGCGCCATCGACGATGCAGCCGCGCTGGAGCAGTTCCAGAAGCAATGGCCGACCTACCAGAAGCTGGTGGACGCCGACGCGCTGTCGCACCACGCGGTGGGAAAGATCCTCCACGACACGCTGACGGCGACCTTCGCCGAGCCCTTCGCCTTTCTCGACATTGCCTGCGGCGACGCGAGCCAAGTGGCGCAAGCGCTCGCCGGCACCAAGGTCCGCCACTACCATGGCGTCGATCTTTCCAAGCCGGCGCTCGAGCTCGCAGCGAAGAATCTGGCGGGCGCAGCTTACGAGGTCGAGCTCGACCATCGCGACTTCGTCGAGGCTTTGACCAGGCGACCCGAGCCCGCCGGTGCCGCCTGGTGCAGCCTGTCGATCCATCATCTGCAGACCGACGGCAAGCTCCGCCTGCTTGAGGCCATCGGTGCCTCGACCTCGAGCTTCCTGATGATCTACGAGCCGACGCTGGCAGAGGGCGAGACCAGGGATGGGTATCTCGCGCGCTTCCGGCGCGTGAACCGGCCCGCCTGGACCATGTTGACGGCGGAGGAGTGGGGCGAGATCGACCATCACGTGACCAGCTGCGACTTGCCCGAAACCGCTGCCACCTGGCTGGACCTCGGACGCAAGGCCGGCTTCGCGCAAGCGCGCGAGCTCTTCCTCGACCCCACCGGCTTCTATGGGCTCTATCGCTACGAGTGCTGAGGTCTGGAGGGGCGGGCCCTGCCCCTACGCCACGATCATGGCGAGCACGGTGGCGAGCGTGTCGGCCTCCTCGGCCGGCTTGTCCCAGCGGATTCGGTGGATGCGGGGAAAGCGCATGGCCACGCCCGATTTGTGCCGCGTGGAGCGGTGCACCGAATCGAAGGCCACCTCGAAGACGAGCTTGGGCTCCACCTGGCGCACCGGGCCGAAGCTGTCCACGGTATGGTTGCGCACGAATGCGTCGAGCTCTTTCAGCTCGGCATCGGTGAAGCCGAAATAGGACTTGCCCACCGGCACCAGCTCGCGCTCCCCATTGGCGGCCTCCCGCCAGGCGCCGAAGGTGTAGTCGGAATAATAGGACGAGCGCTTGCCGCTGCCCCGCTGCGCGTACATGAGCACGGCGTCGAGGGTGAGCGGCGCCCGCTTCCATTTGTACCAATGGCCCTTCGGCCGGCCGGCGATGTAGGGGCTATCGCGGCGCTTCAGCATCAGGCCCTCGATGCCGGTCGCGCGCGCGCCCGCCCATAGGTGCTCAAGCTCAGCAACGGAGGAAAAATCGAGCAGGCCCGAGATGTCTGTGCGCGGTGGCGTTGCCGCTTCATGCCAGGCTTCGAGCCTTGCCCGGCGCTCTATGAAGGGGAGGGGACGCAAATCCTCCTCGCTCTCGAACAGCATGTCGTAGAGGCGGATATGGGCTGGATGGGATTTGAGCATGGCGGCGGTCACGCTTTTGCGGTTCAGCCGCTGCTGCAAATCATTGAAGGGCGCCACCTCGCCGTCGCGCATCACCAGCAATTCGCCGTCGAGCACGACGTCCTCGGGCAGGGCTTCGACCGCGTCGGGAAAGCTCGCCGAGATATCGTCGCCGGTGCGGGAGAAGAGACGCTTCTCGCCGCCCCGGCTCGACGCCTGCACGCGGATGCCGTCCCATTTCCATTCGGCGGCGAAGGCAGAGGGCTCGATGAGCGCGAGCTCCCAATCCTCGATCTGATGCGACAGCATCAGCGGCCGGAACACCGGGCCCGCCCCCACCTCCGGGCGCCCGCCCTCTCCGGAGAGCCAGGCGAACAGCGCCCCATAGGGTGGGGCCAAGCCATGCCAGATCTCCTCGATGTTGGCGAGCGGCACGCCCGACCACTCGGCGAGCGCCGTCTTGGCGAGCCGCGCCGAGACGCCAACGCGGAGCGCTCCGGTGAGGAGCTTGAGGAGGCCGAAACGGCCGGTGGGGTCCAGTCCGTCGAGCCAGCCGGCAAGGAGCGAAGGCAAGACCGCGGGCGCGGCCGTCTGGACCGCCTGCACGATCTCGCTTAAGGCCGGCGCCTCGGCCCCCGCGCCCCTTTCGGGCCAGAGCAGCGCGATGGTCTCCGCCGTGTCGCCCACATAGTCGCGGGAGAGGCCGAACAGCACCGGATCAATGCGGGCCTCGACCATCTCGCTCAAAGTTCGGCGAAGCGGCAGCCGGAAGAACAGGCCCTCGGTGAGCGCCGCCAGCGCAAAGCCGCGGTCCGGATCAGGCGTCGAGGCGAAATAGCCCCCGAGCAGCCTGAGCTTGTCGTTGCGGGAGGGCGTATAGGCCAGGCGATCCAGAAGCTCGGCGAAGGCCTTCACCGGTCCTCGTCCTCGAGCCCGATCAGGGCAAGCGCCCGTCCCCGCCGCCCGGTGGAGTGGATGTGATAGATGAGCGCGTCCTCGCGCCCATGGGTGACCCATACCTCCTCGGCGCCGGTCTGCTCGATGGTCATGACCAGCTCACGCCAATCGGCGTGGTCGGAGATCACCAGCGGCAGCTCCACGCCCCGCTGGCGGGCGCGGGCGCGCACCCGCATCCAGCCCGAGGCAAAGGCAGTGACGGGATCGGGCAGCCGCCGCGACCAGCGGTCGTCCACCGCCGAGGGCGGGGCAAGCACGATCTCGCCTTTCAGCTCCTCGCGCTTGGCGCCGGTGGCGGGCTTGAGAGGGCCCAAGGCCACGCCGAAGGATTCGTACAGCGCGCAGCACTCGATGAGAGCGCCGTGTAGCCAGATCGGCCGCGAATACCCAGCCTGCCGCAGCGTGGCAATGACGCGTTGGCACTTGCCGAGCCCATAGACGCCGACCACATGGGCACGCTCGGGAAACTGCTCGCGCGACTTAAGGAGCTTTGCCACCTCGGCGCCTGCGTCCCCATGCTGGAACACCGGAAGCGCGAAGGTCGCCTCGGTGATGAACAGCTGGCAGGGGACGAGCTCGTAAGGCGCACAGGTCGGGTCGGCGCTGCGCTTGTAATCGCCCGAGACCACGACCCGTCGGCCCTTCCACTCGATCACCACTTGCGCGCTGCCGAGCACGTGGCCTGCCGGCACCAGCCGTACCGTCACCTCGCCGATCTGCAAGGCCTCGCCGTAAGCCACCGCCTGGCTGCCGCGCCAGGCCTGCGTCCCAAGCCGGGTCTGCATCACGGCCAGTGTCTCTCGCGTGGCGAGCACATGGGTGTGGCCGGGTCGGGCGTGATCGGAATGGCCATGGGTGATCACGGCTCGGTCGACCGCGCTGCTCGGATCGACATGGAAGCCACCCGGGCGACAGTAGAGGCCCTTGCCGTCGACCGTCAGCCAGGAATCGAAGCGGTCAGGATGCATTTTGCAACCGAGTGAGAACAAAACAGGTATTTGGCAGTAAAAATTTTGGCGCCTCTACCTTGGGTTGCAGGCGTGACCGTGTATTCTCCCAGTAGTTGTTGGGTTTGTCCTGCTTTGCAAGCGAAAGATGCAGCATATTCATTTTGGTGTGGCGGGNNCCAGTTGTGGCGGGCGGATGTTCGCCGTGGGGGATGCGTTCCAAGTGACTTTCGTGCGTGGTTCCGCGTGAGCGGACCAAGGGCCGCGTTTTTTCTCAGCCTAGGGCTGACCGCATCAGGCACCGCCTCCGCCGGTCNNCGATGGGGCCGATGGAGCGCACACCGAGATCTTCACCGGCCTCGATGCAACCGACAACTCGACCCAAGGCTATGTGGGCGGCGGTTATGCCTTCGGCAAGGGAATGGACGAAAGGGGCCTTCGCTTCCGCGTGCTGGGGGCGTTCGGGGGCTACAATTATGAGAGCGGGCCAGGCGGCGCGCCCCCCACACAATTCGACGGCAGGATGTCTTCGGTGCTGCGCTGCTCGGCTATCAAATCGGCGGCGGCGGTTCAGTCCTCAAGTTCTTTGCCGGTATCGAGGCCGAGAACCAGGCCGTCACGCCCCATGACCCCAACAATGCCGTGCAAGGGCAGGCCCTGGGTCTGAAGCTNNCAGGCCGAGGGTTGGCTCGATCTGTCCGAGCGTAGCTTCCTCTCCGTGGACGCAGCCTTTGGCTCGGCCTTTCAGGAATATTGGGGGCTGGCGCGCTTGGGCTACCG
Source organism: Hyphomicrobiales bacterium (assembly GCA_003135455.1). GTDB lineage: Bacteria > Pseudomonadota > Alphaproteobacteria > Rhizobiales > Methyloligellaceae > Methyloceanibacter. The sequence continues at coordinate 39,277 of PLBV01000012.1, forward strand.
CCTGGCGCCTGCGCTCTCCGTGGGGCTCGAAGCCGGCGCGCTCGGCAATGAGGAATACGCCGCCGAGCGGGGCGGTGCCTTCCTCCGCTTCAACCTTATGGCGACGGAGATCACGGTCTCCGGCGGCTTCGCCGGCAACTACATCGAGGACGACCCGAGCGGCTATATGTCGGTTGGCATCTACCGGCGCTTCTAGAGCATGATCCGGAAAAGTGGGAACCGGTTTTCGCCAAAAGATCATGCTCAAACAAAAAGCGAGAAGCGCTGTCGCGATTCTTTTTCACGCGATGGCGCTTCCAGCGCTTTATCCTGACAGTTGGCACGCATGACCAGCGCGCCAAGAATGCGAACGAAAACCGGCAGCGCAAGGCCGCCGGCATTCGCGTAACGTCAGGTGATGGTGATGCACTGCCGGCCCCGCTCCGGCAGTGCTTGGCCTCATCGGCATGGTGGCGCGCCTATGGCCTCACCTCAAGGCTCGGCTCGTGGCGACAGTCGCCCTTTCTGGTCGTGCATTCTGTGTAGGAAAGAGGCTCCGTCAGTGTGAATGGCCGGAATCTCTCCAGGCACAAGGATGACACAAAGGCGACAGTCTGGGCAAACGGCAGTTCACATTTACCCGCATTTTCTTCGTGCCGGCGCGGCCTGCAACACGTGCGCCCCCGGGCCCGGCGCTTGCCGCCGGCTATTGCGGCTGGTTCGGCGCTCCCCCTTGCTGGGTGCCCTCGGCGGTGGAGGCCTGCTCGCGCCACGCCTGGAAGCGGTTGGCAAGCTCCGCGCCATGCTCGCTCCACCAGGCTTCGTCGAATTTTAGTGCCTTCTTCAAATGCTCAGGGGCAGTCGGCAGATAGGGCTTCATCTCCACGTCGATCTTGGGGTGCTTGCCGACCAGCGCGATGGCCGATTTGCGCATCGGTCCATAGGCGATGAGTTGCGCTTGGGCTGCAAGCCGCGCCGGCTCCGTGGCAAAAATGATGAAGCGCTTGGCGGCGTCCTTGTTGGCGGCAGCTTTGGGTATGGCCCAGAGGTCGAGATTGTAGATCTGGCCGTCCCACAGTGTGTCGAGGCGCTGCGGGGCGCCGACGGACGCGCGGAAGATGCGACCGCTATAGCCCGCCGCCATCACCGCCTTCTTCTCCATCAGCCAGTTGACCGGGTCTTGCGCCTTGTCCCACCAAATGATGTCGGCCTTGATCTTGTCCAGCGCCTTGAGGGCACGGTCTTGGCCGGCGGAGGTGGCGAGCTCGGAATAGACGGCATCGGGCTCCACCCCGTCCGCAAGCAGGGCGAGCTCAAGCGTGTAGCGCGGACCGTTGGGCAGAGCGCGTTTGCCGGGAAAGCGCTTGGTGTCTAGGAGGTCTCCGATCTTGGCCGGCTGCGCCTTGTCGAAGGCTCGCCGGTCGAAGGCGATTGCCGTCGACCAGGCGACGCTCGCCACCCCGCACGCCCGCAGGCCGCCGGCGAGAAAGTCGTCGGCAGCACTCGGAGCGCCGGGGCTCGCGTCGAGCATGGAAGCCTCGATCGGCTCCAGCAGGCCATCGCGGCAAAGCGCGGTCAGCGCGCCAAGCGAGAGGTCCACCACGTCGTAGGCCGACGGGCTTGCAGCGATCTTCGCTTTGATGGCCGCAAGGGTGCCGTCATAGATCTCCATGGTGATCTTGGTGCCGGTGGCTTGGGTGAATGGCTCGAAATAGGCGATCTCTTGCGATTGCCCGTAGGCGCCGCCAAAAGTCGCCACGACAAGCGCGTTTGTGTCCTCGGCGCGAGCCGATGAAGGCCCAGCCAGCATTGGGACGAGCAAGGCGGCGCCAAGCAGAGCCGCTTGCCTCAAGCCCCGCCGAAGCGCGGCGGCGGTTGAGAGACGGCGACCAAGACGGCTTCTGGCTGGTGTTGGGCTCATCATGCTTCCGCGGGACCTCTCCGGCCGGCGGCTCAGCGGGGCGAAATCGAAGGAGTAAGCGGACCCGTCTGTGGGCTCCCCTCGCCGAGGGTGGGACGGTCCGCCCTGCGGATCATGGGCTGCGACAGCGATCCGCGGATCGAGACCTTGGGGGCGTTCTGCGCCGTCAGTTGCGAGGTCGTGGCCGTATCGGCACGATCCGCCACGACGAGATCCCAATCGAGCGCCTGCCTCGGCAGGTCGATGTCGCCGGAGCCTGAAATCAATCCGCGGGGCGTCTGCATGCTGAAGGTCTCGCACCAAATGTGGCCGCCACCGAGGCGGCAATCGGCGTCGAGGGTCTCGAAGGTCGTGCCGCCATTGCCGCTCCAGCTATCGCCTTCCAACGCGATCGTGGCTCCCATCAGGCGGTCAAGATCGACCGGCACCGCTCCATCGCGGCCAGCGATCTTGAGGCTCCCCGAAAGTCCCGCCATGAGCTCAGAGAGATCGCGGCCCTCGGTGGCAAGCTCCGTCTTGATCACGGCCTTGCCTTTGAGCGGGATGGGAAGCGCGAGCTGCTGCAGGCAGGACTCGGCAATGATGTCGCTGAGGCTGGCGACCAGGGTGAGGCGCTTGGCGGGTTGGCTGAGATCCAGACCAACCCGGCCGGTCCCGGACCCGCCGCAGAGCTCAAGCTCCCCTACCTCGCCGACCAGCACGCCCTGCTTGGCGGTCAGCGTGAGGCCGCCACGGCCGAGCTTCAGCGCGCCGGCAGCGATCTCCCCCGCCGAGATTCGCAGATCCGCATCGAAATATTGCGGCAGCCGCCAGTCGAACGCGGTGCTCTGGCCGGACGAGGGTAGGATGCCTACCGCAGCGCTTGCCTGACCATCCGTAAGATAGGGATCCAGCACCAGCCGGTCGAAGGCGAGCGTGCCTTCCACGCGCGGCCTTGGCCATCCCGTGACCGCAAGCAGGCCGACCGCGCTGTTACCATCGAGCGAAAACGCGCCGTCGTCGAAGATGAGGGTGGGCCCGCGAAGATGGAAGACGCCCGAGGCGGTGAGCCCCTTCAGGCTTTGGCCCTCGGCCATGGGGAGCCCGACCCAGGTGAGAAAGGTGCGGAGATCGGCGATCCGGGTTTGCATGTCGCCGTCGAGCCCAAGCCCGCCTGTAAACGACGCCGTGCCGCTGATCTTCGCCTTGATCGGCTCCGATGCGATGGTCAGCGTGACCGGCAGGCTCGGACCGTTGGCCGCGGGCGAGAGCGCGCCGCTGTCGAGGGCGAAGCGGACAACCACGCCGCGCCACATGAAGGAGCCGAAGCCGGACACCGCGCCCGCCCCTGCGCTCGCGTCGAAATGGCCAGCGATGGCTTTGATCTCCTCCTCGCCTGCGAGCGTCGGGATGATGATCTTGCCGCCTTGCACATGCACCACGCTGACCGGGGCGCCGCCAAAGAGTCCTGCGATCATAGCCTGCGGCTCACCGGCCGGCGGCGTCGTTCCTGCGTCGGAATTCACAAGGGTGATCGTTGGGTGGATCAGGTTCAACGCATCCACGGTGATCCGGCCGCGCAGCAGATCGGCGGGATCGAGCGAGATCTTGGCGTCTTTGACGTCGATCGATTGCACCAGCGGCAACCGCGTGCCTCCCTCGACCCGAAGCCCGGTTCTCACCGAGATGTCAGGGAAATAGCGGATCTCCATCGGTCCGGTGAGCTTGACCTCGCCGCCGGTCCAGGCCGAGAGCTGGGACGCCACCTCTTCGCCCAATTTGGCCTGATCGCCGATCAGCCGGGGCAGGAGCGCAATACCGAGGAGGAGAACGCCTGCAAGGCCGAGTAGGAGCCATTTCCAAGGCAGCTCGCGAGGCTTCATGCCGTTCTTCCCACCCGTTGGCGCTGCCTAGGCAGCGCCTTTTTGCGCTGAAGCCCCGCCAGAGCGCTATTTTTAGCCCGATTGAGGCGAGATAGCGAGCCCGGCCCCCCCCAGTTTTGTCAACTTATCAAGAGGCCTGGCATGGCTGCTTCTGGGCCGGCCAGCGCCGTGCCCCCGGCGGCGCGCGGGCCGCCCGGGCCTCCCTGCCACGATGATGCCATGCAGGAGCAGGACGGGCGCGAGGCTTGCGGCGACGATGGTCAGCGCCGAAAGGCCCGCCTCCTCGTAGCGGTTAGAGCGAGGCAAGGGTGAAGACCTGGGTGGCGAGCGTGTCGAAGTTGAAGGGCCGCAGCAGAAGCGTCGTCGGCAGCTCCTTCATCGAATCGACGAAGACGAGCAGAGCGGCGGCGCCGAGTGCCGGCCGCAACAGAGGCAGATGCACCCGCCAGGACATCTTGCTCACCGAGGCGCCGAGCGTCCGGGCCGCTGCGTCGATGTTGCGGGAGATCTTGCTGAAACCCGCCTCCACGGCCCCGAGCGAGGCGGCAAGGAAGCGGATCGTATAGGCGAGCACCAGCGCAAAGGCGGTTCCCGAGAGAACGAGCCCGGTAGGCAAACCGAACAGCGACCGCATCAGGGCATCGATGCCGTTGTTGAGGCTCGCCAGTGGGATGAGCAGGCCGATGGCGAGCACGGTGCCTGGCACCGCATAGCTGAGGCTCGCCACCGCACTCAACGAGTGGACGAGCTTGGACCGCGTCTGCCGCCGCGCATAAGCGAGCACGACGGCGAAGAGGACGGAGAGTGCCGCGGCGGCAGAGGCCAGGCCTAGGCTGTTGCCGGCCGCTTCCCAGAACTCGGGCGCGAGCCCCGCCGCCACATGGGCGAGCGCGTCGTGCACCAGCACGGAAGCGGGCAGGAGGAACCCGAAGAGGACGGGCAGCGCGCAGGCAGCCGCGGCAAGCCCGCCCCTTATCCCCGCCAACCCGTCCTCCGGCAGGTGACGGTACTTGCCGGTGGTATGGTGGAAGCGCCGCCCGGCGCGTAAGCCCTGCTCGGCCAAGAGCAGCGCGAACACGCAAGCGAGCATGACGGAGGCGATCTGGGCGGCGCCGGCCAGACTGTTGCGGTCGAGCCAGGTGTCGTAGATGGCGACGGTGAGCGTCCTCACGCCGAAGAACTCGACCGCGCCGATGTCGTTCATCGTCTCCATCAGCGCCAGCGCCGCACCCGCGGCAAGCGCCGGCCTGGCAAGCGGCAGCGCCACCTGCCAGAAAGTCGCCGTAGCACTTCGCCCAAGCGTACGGCTCACCTCCAGCACGCAGACCGACTGCTGCAGGAAGCTCGCCCGCGCGGTGATGTAGACGTAAGGGTAGAGCACCATGCTCATCACGAAGATGGCGCCGCTCAAGCTGCGGATGTCGGGGAACCAATAGTCTTGCGCGTTGCGGAAGCCGAACAGCGCGCGCAAACTCGTTTGCACGACGCCCGAATAGTCGAACAGCTCGAGATAGCAGAAGGCGATGATGTAGGTGGGCATGGCGAGCGGAAGCAGCAGCAGCCACTCGAATTGCCGGCGCAAGGGGAAGCGGTACATGGTGACGAGCCACGCGGTGCCGGTGCCCATGAGAAGGGTGAGGGTGCCGACGCCCACCATCAGCCCCAGGGTGCGGCGCAAGGCTCCGGGAAGCACATTGGCGATCAGATGCGGCCAGGTATCGCCGCTTGACCTCGCCGCAAGCACGCCGATGGCGAGGATCGGAGCCGCGGCGATGAGCGAGATCAGAAGGGCGGCGACCGACCAGCCGAGATTGCCGCTTTCGCCAAGACGGCCGATGCGCCGGCGGAATCCGCGTAGCACCGCCGTTCCATCCTGACGCATCGGCGAGGCTTCATCGTCGTTCAGGGAAACGCTCCCTATACGGCGCCGCCAAAGGCGCGCTGAGCGCGGCGACGACCTCCGGCGACAGCACCTGGTCCGCCTCCTGCAGCGCGTCGGCAAAGGCATTGGCGGCATCGATCACCGGCTCGACCAGGCTCGAGCCGGTCAGCGCCAGCGCGCAGGCGCGCATGGCCGGGCAGCGGTGGTGCTGCGAGGCAGCGATGAGCGAGATCGCCATGCACTCATCGGTGCAGAAGCCGGTGCAGCCGAAGGGGTAATATTCAATCTTGCGGGCGGCCGAACTACGCACCGCCCTGACCCAGCAGGCGAGCTCGGTGACGGCGCGCTTGGCCCGCTCGGTGCCGAGCGCGCGCGCGTAAGCGTTCCAGCCGGTCTCCCAGCAGGCGATGTCGCCGGTGTCGTAGCCGGCGAGCCAGCAGCGGAAGCCCACGCCGACCAGCCACTCCGCCCCGCTGCTGGCCGGGGCTAGCGTCCTCGGGCAGGCTCTGGTGCCGATTGGCTTATCGATCTTGTGGAAGCTCATGTCTTAGGTTCCCTCTTCAGGAGCTCGGGCCGTCGTCGAAGCCGACCTTGTCGACCAGCTCGCTTGCCTTCTTGCGCAGCCGCGCGATCTCGTTGCGCGAGATCGGATCGGGCTTGAAGCTGCCCCAGGACTGCACGAGCTTCGACCAGGGCACGCCCTCCTTCACCGGATATTCGTTGTTCACCTCGGCATAGAGCTGCTGGCCTTTGTCCGAGGCGAGGAATTCCAAGAGCTTGATGGCGTTCTCCCGATGCGGTGCCTATTTCGCCACGAGGGCGCCCGAGATGTTCACATGGGTACCGCGGTCGCCCGTGTTCGGGAACAGGATGTTGACGGAGTTCGCCCAGTCCTTCTGCTCGGGCTCTTTGTCGTTCTGCAACATGGCGCCCATGTAGTAGGTGTTGCCGACGGCGATATCGCATTCGCCGGCATAGACGCCCTTCACCTGCAGCCGGTCGTCGCCGGCGGGCTTACGCGCCAGATTGGCCTTCACCCCCTTGAGCCAGGTCTCGGTCCAGTCTTTGCCATGGGCGGCGAGCATGGAGGCGATCAGCGCCACGTTATAGACGTGCTGACCGGAGCGGATGCAGATCTTGCCGCGCCATTTCGGATCGGCGAGGTCCTCATAGGTGATGCGGTCGGGCTTCACCCGCTCCTTGGAGGCGTAGACCACGCGGGCGCGCCGGGTGAGCCCCCACCAGATGCCTCCATCGTCGCGATAGGCTTGCGGGATCGCAGCTTCGAGCGGCGCCGAATGGATGGCCTGGCCTATCCCTGCGTCCTTGGCCTGCATCAGATTGCCGACGTCGACGGTGAGCAGCACGTCGGCCGGGCTGTTGCGCCCTTCGGCCGCGATGCGCTCGATCAGGCCCTTCTCGGCGAAGATCACATTGACCTTGATGCCGGTTTGCTCGGTGAAGGCCTTGAACAGCGGGGTGATCAGATAGGGTTGGCGGTAAGAATAGACATTGACCTCGTTCGCCTCGGTGGCCTTGACGCCGGGAGCGTGGGCAACGGCAAGGGCGAGGGGAAGAAGCGCAAGCGCGGCGACGCGTGTGGAGAAGCTTCGCATTCCTGACCTCCAATGGCCGGGGTTCAAGGCCCCGGTATCGGACTGCGCCTGCCTTGAGGGCAGAGGGGCCTGAGCGGGCGCCACCTTCCGCTTATGTCGCAAGGGGCGCCTAAGTCAACAACAAAGTCTTGATATGCCCGACATTAGAAGCCTTCTAAGCTTCATAAAGCAAGAAGGCTCAAGCATATGTTAATAACAACCAGGTGGTAGAAAGTAAAATTACTTAAGTTCCACAATAATAATATCCAGCAATACAGATGTGCTGCAGTTGCGAAGGCGCTTGTTGATCCGAGCGGGGGCGTTCGACCCCTAAACCAAGGCGCCGGGCACGACCAGCCTGTCGGCCGGGAAGACCACGTCGGCGGATGTGCCCACCCCGCGCGCGCTGGCAAGGTCGAGCCGCGCGCGGTTGGCGTCCACCAGCGCCTTGGTGAGCGGCAGCCCGAGCCCCGTCCCGGTCTGATTACGCGGCGCGGTGTCGAGCTGGTGGAAGGGCTGCATGGCGAGTGCGATCTCGTCCTTGGTCATGCCGACGCCGTTGTCGCGGACGCGCAAGCGGAGCTCGCCCCCTTCGATCATGCTGCCCGACACGATCACCTGTCCGCCGGCCGCGGTGAACTTGATGGCGTTGGAGAGGAGATTGAGCAGGATCTGCTTGAGCCGCCGCGGGTCGGCGATGACGGCGGGAAGGCTGGAGGCAAACGAGGTGCGGAGCAGGATGCGCTCGCGCTTGGCCAAGGGCTGCAGGCTGTTGACGCAATCTTCGACCAGCTCGGCGAGCTCGACGGCGGTGAAGTCGAGCTCGAACTTGCCGGCTTCGATCTTGGAGATGTCGAGCACGTCGTTGATCAGTCCGAGCAGCATCCGGGCGTTGCGCTGCACGCGCTCGAGGCTCTCCTTCTGCTGCGCGTTCAACTCGCCCTGCCCGCCGCGCAGGAGCGCGCCCGTAAAACCGAGGATGACCGTCATCGGCGTGCGCAGCTCGTGCGAGGCATC
>PLBV01000107.1:0-53218 GCA_003135455.1 Hyphomicrobiales bacterium
GCGAAGGACAACCCGACCATTCCAGCGACCACCGCGGCGAGCGGCAGCACGGTTGCGCCGGTGCGGCGGCGAGGCGTGGGCGCGGCCATAACCCCTAGCCTCCGCTGATCCGCACGATGGTGATGACGTAAAACAGCGCCACCAGCGCGAGGAGGAGGGCGAGGAGCGCGCGGTTGCGCGCCCGCATCCGGCGCTCGCGCTCGTTGGTCTCCCTGGGGGTCCCCTTGGCGTCCATGACTGCGCCGGCCGTCAAGCGGCACCTGCGCCGAGACGGTCGACCAGCAGCACCGCGAAGATCAGGAAAAGGTAGAAGAGCGAGAAGTGAAACATCTGCCGCGCGCTGCGCTCGGTGTCGTCGCGCCAGACCCGGATCGCGGTGCCGGTGAAGAGGAGGCTAAGCACCCCGGCGCAGACCGCGTAAAACGGCCCGGCGAGCCCGAGGAGCCACGGCATCAGCGTGGCCGGCCACAGCATCAGCGTATACAGCAGCATCTGGCGCTTGGTTTCGCGCGCGCCGGCAACCACCGGCAGCATCGGGATCCCGGCGGCGGCGTATTCCGCGGCGCGGTACAGCGACAATGCCCAGAAATGCGGCGGCGTCCAAAAAAAGATNNTAGAAGGCGATGGTCAGCGCCAGCAATTGGGCGGCCACCCAGTTGACCGCCAGCCCCATCACCGCGACCGCGCCGACCGCCAGAACGATCCCGAAACCTAAGGCCTCGCCCGGCATCATGCGCCCGGCCGGCAAGGGCCGCTGCGCGGTCCGCCGCATCACCGCGTCGATGTCGCGGTCGTACCACATGTTGATCGCGCCGGAGGCGCCAGCCCCCACCGCGATGCACAACACCGCGATCGCGGCGAGCACCGGATGGAGGTGCCCCGGCGCCACGGCAAGCCCGACGAAACCGGTGAAGACGACGAGCGACATGACCCTGGGCTTGAGGATCTGGATATAGTCGGCGACGGTCGCGCCAACGTAAGGGGCGGCACCCGCATAGGAAGCGACGGCGGTCGAGGGAAGTTCGCTCACCTGCGTACTCGCGGGGCTCTCACGCGCTCGCCGCCCCGGGCCTAATGCGCCGCCGGGGCGATCACCGGCACCTCTTCATAGCTGTGGAACGGCGGCGGCGAGGAGAGGGACCATTCCAGCGTCGTCGCCCCCTCGCCCCAGTAATTGGCGCCGACCCGCTTTCCCGCGAGAAGGGTGTGGAACACGATGAAGACGAAGAACAACGTCGAGCCATAGGAGATGAAGGCGCCGATCGACGACACGAAATTCCACCCGGCGAAGGCATCCGGATAGTCGGCGATGCGCCGCGGCATGCCCGCCAGCCCGAGAAAATGCTGCGGGAAGAAACACAAATTGACGCCGATGAAGGTCGTCCAGAAATGGATCTGGCCAAAGGTCTCGTTGTATTGGCGTCCTGACATCTTGCCGATCCAGTAATAGAACCCGGCAAAGAGCGAGAACACCGCGCCGAGCGACAGCACGTAATGGAAGTGGGCGACGACGTAATAGGTGTTGTGCAGGGCATAATCGACGCCGGCGTTGGCCAACACGACGCCGGTCACGCCGCCGATCGTGAACAGGAAGATAAAGCCGATGGCCCACAGCATCGGGGTCTTCAATTCGATCGAACCGCCCCACATCGTGGCGATCCAGGAAAAGATCTTCACGCCGGTCGGCACCGCGATGACCATCGTGGCGACGGTGAAATAGGCGCGGGTGTCGACATTGATGCCGGTGGTGAACATGTGGTGCGCCCAGACGACAAACCCGATGCCGCCGATCGNNGGCCGAAGAACCAGAACAGATGCAGGAACAACAGCGGGTCGCCGCCGCCTGCGGGATCGAAAAAGGTGGTGCCGAAATTGCGGTCGGTCAAAAGCATCGTGATCGCCCCGGCCAGCACCGGCAGCGACAAGAGCAAGAGGAACGCCGTCACCAGGATCGACCACACGAAAAGCGGCATGCGGTGGAGCGTCATCCCCGGCGCGCGCATGTTGAAGATCGTCGTGATGAAGTTGATCGCGCTCATGATCGACGAGGCGCCGGCGAGGTGCAGCGAAAAGATCGCCATGTCGACCGCGGCGCTCGGATGGCCCGCAGGGCCGCCTGACGAAAGCGGCGGATAGATCGTCCACCCGACGCCCGCCCCGGCGCCGTTGACCCCCTGGCCGGCGCCGACGAAGGCCGAGCCCACCAGCAACAGGAAGGACGGGATCAAGAGCCAGAAGCTGACGTTGTTCATGCGCGGGAAGGCCATGTCCGGGGCGCCGATCATCAACGGCACCATCCAGTTGCCGAACCCGCCGATCATCGCCGGCATGATCATGAAAAAGATCATGATCAGGCCGTGAGCGCTGACGAAGACGTTGAAGACCTCCGGGTCGCCGAAGATCTGCATGCCCGGATACATGAGCTCCGCCCGGATGGCCATGGAGAGGATGCCCCCAATCACTCCGCCGATGAGAGCGAAGATGAGGTACATCGTGCCGATGTCCTTGTGATTGGTCGAATAGAGCCAGCGGCGCCAGCCATGGGGATGGTCGTCGTGGTCGGCGGCTTCGGCTCGGGCTCCATATGCCATGATTGCTCTTCCTTACAGTTCCAAGTCGCGAGCGACCAAACATTCAGACGTCAAACAGCGTGATCCTAATTGCGCGCCGAAGCCAGCGTGTCCGCGTTGTCGCGGGCAGCGGTGGCCTTGGTCTTGGCAAGCCAGTCGGCAAACTCCTCGTCGGTGACGACACGCACGACGATCGGCATAAAGGCATGGTTCTGGCCGCAAAGCTCCGAGCACTGGCCGTGATAGGTGCCGGTCCGCTCGGCGCGGAACCAGGTGGTCTGCAGCCGGCCGGGAACCGCGTCGAGCTTGATGCCGAAGGAAGGCATCGCCCAGTCGTGGATCACGTCGTTGGCCTTCACCTGCACGATGACGTTCTTGTTCACCGGTACCACGAGCTCATGATCGACGGTGAGCAGCCGCGGCTGGCCGGGCTTCAGCTCGGCGTCAGAGACGATAATCGAATCGAAGCTGATGCCTTGATCGGGATAGTCGTAGGTCCAGTACCACTGGCTGCCGGTGGCCGTGACGGTGAGGTCGGCCTTGGGGAAGTCGTATTGGGCGAAGAGCAGCCGGAAGGACGGAATGGAGATGGCCACCAGGATCAGGATCGGGATCACCGTCCATGCGATCTCGATCAAGGTGTTGTGCGAGGTGCGCGACGGCACTGGATGGCTCCGCTCGTTGAAGCGGACGATCACATAGATCAAGAGGCCCGTGACGAAGAGGCCGACGACCACGATGATGGTCGTGACATAGGCATGGAAGTTCGTGATCTCGTGCATGATCGGGGTGGCCGCATTCTGGAACCCCATCTGCCAGGGCGCCGGCTGGCCTTCCACCGCGTCCGCGGCATGAGCGGAGCCGCTCAGCAAGACGCCCAATCCGGCGAGCATCGCCATCACGCCTCGATCGAAAATCCCCATCCCATCACTCCCAAAAGGCGGCGCGCGCCAAAGACTTAAGGCCACGCCAAAGAGCCTGCGCCACGCTTCGCTCAACCGGCCCCCGACCGTCTCACAAGCGAGAGGCAGGAAGCTTTAAAGTTCCGATCGGGAGCGGCCTTTCCGGCGCTCCACGCCTTAAGCGATAGCAAGGGCGGCGCGCAAGAATGCTCGCGATGTCGGCGTCCGCCCCCAACGTTCTTGTCGCCCCGCGGGCCACGATCACAAACGCGGCCTTCCGGTTATTTTCCCGTGTTCAAATCATAAAGGATTTCGATTGGCAACACCCTTGATCTGAGGCCTATGCGGCATAAGCACGCTCGCGGCTTACTTTGCGGGGCTTGGCGGCTCCGCGCGAGCCTTCTCGCCGAAATTTAGCCCCAATGCTCGGCAAGAGCGGTTTTCTTTTCCATGTCGCCCATCGCCGCTTTGCAGACCTTGTCCCAGATCATAGTGTTGGCCGCGGCCGTGATTCGCGCCTGACGCTCTCACGCGCGAGAGGACTTCCCGCCCTATGGCCCAAATGCTTTATCTCCCTCCCCGCGCCGCAAGAGACCGGAAGGTCTTGAAGCTCGCGGTCGCTTTGGTGTTGGTGTTGAGCCTCACCGGCCATGTCGATGCGCAAGGCGTCGCCCCTGCGCAAGGCGCCGCCCTCGACAATGACGCTGTTGCCACGGGCGAGGGCAGCGTGGTGAAGGAGACCCATGGGGCTTGGCAGGTGAGCTGCCGCACGCCGCCCGGCGCCAAAGAGGAGAAATGCGCTCTGGTGCAGAGCGTCACGGCGGAGGACCGGCCGAATGTCGGGTTGACCGTGGTGTTCTACAAAGCCATCGGCGAGGACAAGAAGCTGTTGCGGGTGGTGGTGCCGCTCGGCGTGCTGCTCCCCACCGGGCTCGGGCTCAAGATCGACGGTCAGGACGTGGGCAATGCGCCGTTCCTGAAATGCGGCCGGCGCGGCTGCATCGCCGAGGTGGTGCTGCAGGACGAGGTGATCGAGAAGATGAAGACGGGCACCAACGCCATGTTCATCATTTTCGATACGCCGGAGGCCGGCATCGGCATCCCGATCTCGCTGCAAGGCTTCGGCGCGGCCCTGGCCGGCCTGAAATAGCAGCTTCCCAGAGTGCTATCGCGTCAGGTTGAATCGCGACAGCGCTCCAGCTTTTTGCTGGCGCAAAAAAAATCGGCAGCGGAGAGACTCCGCCGCCGATCACATCCGTCAAAGGGGGGACGGACTAGCGTCTCCTCCGTGCAGGGTTCGTCGGAGGAGCCGATGACTTGTCGGGGCATGTGGTCGGTGACTGTGGTTTTGTCAATGTGGCCGATGAGAACCTCCATCCTTCGAGGGCCGCGCTCTCGCGCGTCCACCTCAGGATGACGGGATGGGCTCGGGGCCGTCGTCCTCTAGGCGCTCGGGCGAAGCCCGGAGCCTCGAAGGACGGCCGCGCAACTGTTCCGCTTCAGAACGCGTGGGTGTCGAACAGCCGGTCGATATCGCCGCCCCATTCCCGCTCATAGGCGCCGAGCAAGACCTCGGCGGGACTTTGCCCCCGCTCGATCGCCTCTTGCAACAGAGCGAGGTGCTTGCGCTCGTCCTCGCCTTTACGGTCCTGGCGCGCCCGCCGCTTGAGCCCCGCTTCGGCGAGGCGCAAGACCTCACCCGCAACCTCGCGCAAGGTCCCTCCCCGGAAGGGTGTGGCAAGGGCAAGACGCGGCACGGTGTCGCGCAGGTGCTGCCGCTCCGCCTCAGTCCAGTCGGCGATCAGCGCCGAGGCATCGGCGAGCGCGGTGGCATCGTAGAGCAGACCCGTCCATAGCGCCGGCAGGGCGCAGAGCTCAGCAAAGGAGCCCGCATCGGCGCCACGCATCTCCAGGAACTGCTTGAGCCGGACATCGGGAAAGAGCGTGGTGAGATGGTCGGCCCAGTCGTCGAGCGTCGGGCGAATCCCAGAGAGAGTGGCGAGCTTGCCGGCAAGAAAGTCGCGGAACGAGGCCCCGGCCACGTCGATGTAATGGTAGTCGCGATAGACGAAATACATGGGCACATCCAGCGCGTAGTCGACGTAGCGCTCGAACCCCATGCCCGGCTCGAAGGCAAAGGGCAGGAGCCCAGAGCGATCGGGATCGGTGTCGCGCCACACTTCAGCACGATAGGACTTGAAGCCGTTGAGCTTGCCTTCGGTGAAGGGAGAGTTGGCGAAGAGCGCGGTGGCGAGCGACTGCAGGGCGAGGCCTGCGCGCAGCTTCTTCACCATGTCGGCCTCGTCGGCGAAGTCGAGATTGACTTGCACCGTGGCGGTGCGAAACATCATGTCGAGGCCGAGCAGCCCGACCTTCGGCATGTAGCGCGCCATGATGCGATAGCGCGCCTTCGGCATGATCGGCGTCTGCGCAAGCGTCCATTTCGGCGAGAAGCCCAACCCTAAAAAGCCGATGCCCAGCTCGCGTCCCACCTCGCCAACCTCGACGAGATGCTGGCGGATCTCCTCGGAGGTCTGGTGCACGGTCTCGAGCGGCGCGCCGGACAGCTCGAGCTGGCCGCCCGGCTCCAGACTGACCGCGCCCCCTTTGGGGCAATCCCCGCGGCGCAGCGCGATGATGTTACCCTGTTCCCACACAGGATCCCAACCGAAGCGATCCTTGAGACCTAGCAGGAGCGCGCCTATTCCCCGCTCGCCCTCGTATGGAACGGGCGAATGGTCGCTCGTGTAGAAGCCGAACTTCTCGTGCTCGGTGCCGATGCGCCATTGGGCCTCAGGCTTCGATCCAGCCTCGAGATTGGCCACGAGCTCGTCCCGCGACTCGATGACCGGGCTTGTTGGCCCATCGACGCGTGTCGACATGGGAGAACTCCACTGTTGCAGGACGAATGCCGGCCACACGCCTTGAAGGCGCGACTTCGGGCGTTAAGGGGCGCCTTTATCGCGCGCATGGCGCGCGCCTGACAAGGGCCAGAGCCCAGGCCTTTCGACACAGTTGGTTTACCGCCAATCGCCGAGCACGGCATTGACCAATGCCAGGCCCGCGACGGCGGCCGTGTCCGCCCGCATCACGCGGGGACCGAGCGAGATCGGGAGCACGAAAGGCTGCGCCAGCAGGAGCGCGCGCTCTTCGGAATCGAAGCCGCCCTCCGGCCCGATAAGCACGGCGATCGGGCGCGGCGCGCCTTGTGCCGCTGCCGCCAGCGCCGCAATGGGCGAGGCCTGCTCCGCCTGCTCGTCGGCAAAGATGAGCAGGCGCATCCCGTCCCATGCGGCAAGCACCTCGGTGAGCTTGGCAGGCTGCTGGACCTCCGGCACGCGCAAGATGCCGCATTGCTCGGCGGCCTCGATGGCATTGGCCAGCAGGCGCTCGGTGTTGACACGCTCCGCCACGGTGCGCCTGGTGATCACCGGCCTGAGTAGGCTCGCGCCCATCTCGGTCGCCTTCTGCGCCATGTAGTCGAGGCGGGCGCGCTTCAGCGGCGCGAAGAGATAATAGAGGTCCGGGCCGTCGATTTGCGGCCGCGTCTGCCGCTCCACCAGGAGCTTGGCCTGCTTCCGGCCGGCGGGTTGCAGCTCCGCCTGCCATTCGCCCTCGCTGCCGTTGAAGACGAGGAGCTTGTCACCGGGCTTCAGCCGCAGCACGTTCAGGAGGTAGTGTGCCGGCTCGCGGTCAAGCTCGACGTCCTCCCCTCCCGCCAACGGGGACCTGACGAAAAGTCTTGCAAGCTTGGAGGCCATGACGGAACGGTGCTGATGGACGAGCGAAGCGGGCCCCGACACATGACACGACCCATGGCGCAAGGCAAAGTAGACGCGGTCGCCGATGCGGGACCGAGGAACGTCGTCGACCGCTTCGCGCCCGAGGCGTGGCTACCCTATTTGCGGCTGGCGCGCATCGACCGGCCGATCGGCATCTGGCTGCTCGCCCTTCCCTGCTTCTGGTCGGTGGCGCTCGCTTTTCGCAGCATCGGCGCCGCCTATCCCGACCCTTGGCTGCTCCTGCTCTTCGCTATCGGCGCCATGGCCATGCGCGCGGCCGGCTGCACCTATAACGACATCGTCGATCAGAACCTCGATGCGCAAGTGGCGCGAACCAAGGGGCGGCCGCTGCCGAGCGGGCAGGTCACGCTGCGGCAGGCGGTGACTTTCATGCTCGCCCTTTGTGCGGTCGGGCTAGCGGTCCTGTTGCGCCTCAACGGCTTCTCCATCCTGCTCGGTCTCGCCGTGCTACCGATCGTGGCGCTGTATCCCTTCGTCAAGCGCTTCAGTCATTGGCCGCAAGCGGTGCTAGGTCTCGCCTTCAGCTGGGGGGCGCTGATGGGCTACGCCGCGGTGCTCGGGCGGCTCGATTGGGCACCGCTCGTCCTCTATGGTGGCGCCGTGGCCTGGACCATCGGCTACGACACCATCTACGCCCATCAGGACCGGGAGGACGACGATCTTATCGGGGTGAAATCGACGGCGCTCAAATTCGGCGCCGCGACGCGCGTCTGGCTCGGCTTGCTTTATAGCGTCACCTTTTTTGCCATCACGCTTGCGGGCATCCTCGCCCAGGCGGGCACCGTATTCCTTCTCGGCATGCTGCTCGCGGGCGCCCAGCTCGTCTGGCAGGTGGCGACGCTCGATATGGACGATGCCGACAATTGCCTGGCGCGATTCCGCTCGAACCGCGATTTCGGTCTGATCGTGCTTGCCGCGATCCTGCTCGATATGGCTGTGGCGCGCGTGTTCTGAGGCCAGATATGCATCGGGTCCCAGAGCGGAAGCCCTGGGACCCGGATGACGCCTTGCTGTTAGCTTCCTTAAGAGCTGCCTTCAGACAGCCTTGATTGTCGCGATCTTGCCACAGACCTTTTTCCGTCCGCTTAATGGACGTCGTTAATGCCTGGTATTCGGGCGCGACCTTCCTACATGGTTTAGAGAATCTTCCGGATCTAAATGACCGTACTCAAGCCCACCAGCCGCGCGCACCTTCCCACGCTCGAGGAAGATTACGCATTGCTTAAGCAAGCGGTCGAAGCGGCGGGCGCACTCGCGCTTGCCTCGTTCCGCACGGAGCTTAAGGTCACGCGGAAACCTGACGGCACCGAGGTGAGCGAGGCTGATCTCGCCGTCGATGCGCTGTTGAAGCGGGAGCTTCTGGGCCCGCGTCCGGACTATGGCTGGCTGTCGGAGGAGACCCCCGACGACGCCAAGCGGCTCGCGCTCCGCCGGGTGTGGATGGTCGATCCGATCGACGGCACCAACGCCTTTCTGCGCCACGTGCCCGAATGGACGGTCTCCGCAGCACTGGTCGAGGACGGCGTGCCGGTGATCGGCATCGTCTTCAATCCGGCGAAGGGAGAGTTCTTTCACGCCATCCGCGGCCATGGCGCCTTCCTCAACGAGGCGCCCATTCATGTGAGCGATAAAAGCACGCTCGAAGGCGCGCGCCTGATCGCCAGCGGCGGCCTGTTCAAAAAGCCCATCTGGAAGGAGCCCTGGCCCGAGGTGCAATCAAGCTGGGTCAATTCCGTCGCCTATCGGCTCGCGCTGGTCGCCGTCGGCCGCGCCGATGCCACCATCTCCTTGTCGGCCAAGAGCGAGTGGGACCTTGCCGCCGCAACGCTCCTGGTCGAGGAGGCGGGCGGCGCCATCACCGATCATCGGGGCGAGGCGCTCCGCTACAACCGCGTCGTGCCGCGCTATTTGAGCCTGGTGGCAAGCCCGCCCGAGCTCCATGCGCGCCTCATCGAGCGCACAAGCCGCATAGACCTGTAGCGGCTTTTTGCGCAAAGGTTCCCTTAAGAGCACATAGAGGCAAGCGGAAGACAGACGATGGCGGCCAAGGATGGGCCAAAGACGAGCGGACGGCAGCTCTTGCACCTCGTCTTCGGGGGCGAGCTCACGGCGCTCGACAAGGTCGAGTTCAGCAACCTCAAGGCGGTGGATATCATCGGCATCTTTCCCAACTATGCGTTAGCCTATGACGCCTGGAAGGACGCGAGCCACCGCCACGTTGACGACGCCCATATGCGCTATTTCATCGTGCATCTGCACCGGCTGCTCGATCCCGATCAGGACGGTGGCGGGGCTGCGGGGTAGCACCCTAGACCGCTATCGCGTGAAATAGAATCGCGACAGCGCGTCTCACTTTTTGTTGGAGCATGATCTTTTCGGAAAACCGGTTCCCACTTTTCGAAGATCATGCTCTCGCCGTCTCGTTTTTCGCCTTAAGGCTCAGAAGTTCCGCATGCTAGAAGGGGGCTGGAAGGCCGCCCCTTCCACCAAACCGCGCCAAGACCCCGGGAGAAGCGCTTGAAAGATCAACTGTTCAGCGACACGAGCAGCATCACCCGCGGCGCCGATGAGTTGCAGGTCCACTACTCGACCGGCGAGATCATCGCGCGCATCTGGCGGGAGCATTTGCGTCCCCGCATCGGCCTCCTGCTGCTGGCGAGCTTCGCCATGATTCTGACCGCGGCCACGACCGGCGCCATCCCCTTCCTCATCCAGACGACGGCCGACGACGTGTTCGTCGCCAAGAACCAAACCATGATCTATTGGGTCACCGCCGGCATCGTGGTGGTGACCATCATCAAGGCGATCTCCGAATATGTGGCCGACGTCACCGTCGGCTATCTCGGCCACCGGTTCATCGCCGATGTCCGCATCACCATGTTCGCCAAGCTCGCCTCCGCCGACCTGAGCTTCATCCAGATGGTGCATTCGGGGCGGCTACTGTCCGGCTTCCTCAACGACGCCAATCTGTTGCGGGCCACCGCCAGCCGCTCCATCGTCACCCTTGGCGAGAACTATCTGAAGGTGATCATCCTCGTCGGAACCATGTTCTATATGGACCCGCGTTTTGCCGCGCTGATCCTGGTGTTCATGCCGTTCGCCTGGGTGATGCTGGGCCGCCAGCGCCGCAAGATGCGGAAATCGACGATGAAGTCCCTGCAGGAGACGGGCGACCTGTCGGCGCTGATCACCCAGACCTTGCGCGGCATGCGCGTGGTGCGCGCTTACCGGCAGGAGGACAAGGAGACCGAGCGGGCGGCATGCGCCATCAATCGGGCGCTCGAATTCACCATGCGCGGCACCCGCGCGCGCGCGCTGTCGAGCCCGTCGATCGAGCTCCTGACGGGCTTTGGCTTTGCGCTCGCCATCTACTTTGCCGGCACCAAGGGCGTGCGCGGCGATCTCACGCTTGGCCATTTCATGGGCTTTATGACGTCGGCGCTGCTGCTCTACGGACCGCTGAAAAGCGCGGCCACCTTGCAGACCCAGCTACAGGAAGGGGTGGCCGCCGCGAGCCGGGTGTTCGGCATCGTCGATCTTGAGGAGCGTCTCGTCGAGGCGCCCGACGCCAAGCCGCTCGCGCTTGCCCGCGGCGAGATCGAGTTCGACAGCGTCTCCTTCGCCTATGAGCCGGATAGTCCGGTGCTCAAGGGCGTGACCTTCACCGTGCCGGCCGGTCGCACCGTGGCGCTGGTCGGACCGTCGGGCTCGGGCAAGAGCACGCTCGTTAATCTGGCGCTCCGCTTCTTCGATCCCGACCGGGGCAGGGTCATGATCGACGGCCAGGACATTGCCGGGGTGACCGTCGCTAGCTTGCGCGACGCTATCGCTCTGGTCACCCAGGACCCGGTGCTGTTCGACGACACCATCCGCGCCAACATCGCCTATGGCACCAAGCCGCTCGACGAGGCGCAAGTGATCGCCGCCGCCAAGGCCGCCGCCGCGCATGACTTCATCATGGGCCTGCCCAAGGGCTACGACACACGAGTGGGCGAGGCTGGCGGGCTCCTCTCCGGCGGCGAGCGCCAGCGCGTCGCGATTGCGCGGGCCATCTACAAGGACGCGCCGATCTTGCTTCTCGACGAGCCGACCAGCTCGCTCGACAGCGAGGCGGAGGCCAAGGTGCAGAAGGCGCTGGAGGAGCTGATGCGCGGCCGCACCGTGCTGATGATCGCCCACCGCCTCTCCACCGTGAAGAAGGCCGACCTCATCTGCGTGCTTGATCAGGGGCGCATCGTCGAGGTGGGGCGGCATGACGAGCTCGTGGCCAAGGGCGGGCTCTATACGCGGCTGCACCGGACCCAGCTCGGCATCACCGGCGGGCAGCCGCTCGAGGACGGCAGGGGCGAAGCCATCTTCATGGCCGGCGAATAGGCGCGGGGCTCCCGACCCGCATGGGGAAGCGGCTCTTCTCCTCCCCGCCGGTGGTCGCGGTCGGCAGTGCCATTGCTGCGGCCTATATCAGGCTCGTCTATGCGACCTCTAAGGTGCTGCGCGACCCGCCGGATACCGACGCCAAGCTCTTCGCGCAGCACCCGCAGATCATCGCCATGTGGCACGGGCAGTTCCTCATGCTGCCCAAGATCAAGCCCGACCGGCCGGCGGACGTCGCCGCCATGGTCGCCCGCCATGGGGATGCCGAGCTGATCGGGGCGGTGCTGAAGCGCTTCCATATGCGGCTGATCCGAGGTGCGGGCGCCGGCAAGCGGCGCCGGAACCGGGGCGGCGCCACCGCGCTCCGCGAGGCGCTTACGGCGCTTCACGGTGGCGCCACCGTGGCCATGACCGCCGACGTGCCCCCGGGCCCGGCGCGGCGAGCAGGAGATGGTATCGCCATGCTCGCGCGGCTCTCGGGCCGGCCGGTCGTCCCTTGCGCCATGGCGACACGCCGGTTCATCGCGCTCAAGACCTGGAACGCGTTGACCATCAACCTGCCCTTCTCGACGCTTGCCATCGTCGCGGGCGACCCGGTGTTGGTCCCAGCCGATGCCGACGCCAAAGGGATCGAAGCCGCGCGCTTGGCCATCGAGCGCGGGCTCGATCAAACGACCGCACGCGCTTATGCTCTCGCCGGAGCCATCGATCCCTTGTCCCAAGCCTCTCACCCTGCCCCGCCAAAGACGAGCCTCATGCTTACCGCCTACCGCCTCTTCACCCGCCTCGCCGCGCCCTTCGCGCCGCTCATGCTCGCCTGGCGCACCCGCCGCGGCAAGGAGGAGCCCGACCGGCGGCCAGAGCGCTATGGATGGGCGAGCGGGCCACGGCCGCCGGGCTTTCTCGCCTGGTTCCATGCGGCAAGCGTGGGCGAGGCCAATGCCGTGCTGCCGGTAATCGACGCGATCGCGCAGGCGCACCCGGACGTGAGTGTGTTGCTCACCACAGGCACCGTGACCTCGGCCAAGCTCGCCCGCGCGCGGCTGCCGAAGAGCGCCGTGCATCAATATGTGCCGCTGGACCACCAGGCCTATGTGCAACGCTTTCTCGGCCATTGGCGCCCCGACCTCGCGGTGCTGGTGGAATCGGAGATCTGGCCGAACCTGGTGCTGGAGACCAAGGCGCGCGCAATCCCGCTGGTGCTGATTAATGGGCGCATCTCCCAGTCCTCGTTCCGCAAGTGGCGAAAGCGGCCGGGCTTCAGCCGCCCGCTCTTCGGGGCCTTCAGCCTCGTGCTCGCCCAGAACGACGGCCTCGCCCAGCGCTTCTGCGAGCTTGGTGCGGCGGAAGCGCAAGGCATCGGCAATCTGAAGGCCGACGCGCCGCCGCCATCCGCCGAGGTGACCGGGAAGAAGCGGCTCGCCGCGGCACTCCAAGGCCGCACCGTGTGGCTTGCCGCCAGCACCCATGCGGGCGAGGACGACATGGTGGCGGTCGCCCACCTCGCCATGCGGCGGACGCGGCCCGATCTCCTCACCATCATCGTGCCGCGCCATCCGGAGCGGGGACCTCTGATCGCCAGGCTCCTCGCCGGCGCCGGCCTCAAAGTGGCGCTCCGCTCGGAAGGGCAGCTGCCGAATGCCGCGACCGACATCTATGTCGCCGACACCATCGGCGAGATCGGCCTCTTCTATACGCTCGCGCCAGTGGCCTTTATCGGCGGCTCGCTCGTACCGCATGGGGGACAGAACCCGGTGGAGGCGATCAAGCTCGGAGCGGCAGTGCTGAGCGGCCCCCATTGGCGGAACTTCCGCGACTCCTACGAGGAGCTGCTCAAGGCGGGAGGCGCCCGCGAGGTCATCGATGCGGACAGCCTTGCCGAGGCCGCCTTGTTCCTGCTCGCCAACACCCAAGCGCGCGAGGCGATGATGGCCAATGCCGAACGGGCGCTCGCCGGCATGGGCGGCGCGCTGCCTAAGACGGTCGCCGCGCTCGAGCGCTTCCTGCCGCCCAAGCCTTCGCTCAAGCATGCGTCTTGAGGCGCCCTTCTGGTGGTACCGGCGCAAAGGGGCGCTCGCTTCCGCGCTGATCCCCGTTGCCCGCGTCTATGAACAGATCGCTGCGGCGAAGGCGGCAGGCGTCGCGGCCTATCGCTCGCGGCTTCCAGTGATCTGCATCGGCAATTTCACCGCCGGAGGGGGCGGCAAGACGCCGACCGCCATGGCGATAGCGGCTGTCTTGAAGGATCTGGGCGAGCGGCCCGCCTTTTTGAGCCGAGGCTATGGCGGGCGGCAGCCGGGTCCTCACCTGGTGAGCGAGGAGGATAGCGCCCTGGAGGTGGGCGACGAGCCGCTGCTGCTCGCCCGTCACGCGCCCACGGTGGTTGCGCGCGATCGCGCCCTCGGCGCGCGAAAGGTCGAGGCCGAGGGGATGAGCGTCATCATCATGGATGACGGCTTCCAGAATCCCGGCCTCGCCAAGGACCTGTCCTTGATCGTGGTCGACGCGGGGCTTGGGCTCGGCAACGGACTGGTGATCCCGGCGGGGCCTTTGCGCGCGCCGCTTCCCCGGCAATTGGAACGCGCCGATGCGCTCTTGGTGATCGGCGACGGCGGCAAGGCCGACGCACTGGCGAAGGCATTCAGCGACCGCGGCAAGCCCGTGCTCAAGGCGAGCATCACCCCGCTCGGCGATCCGCGCTGGCTCGGCGTGCTGCCCGTGATCGGCTTTGCCGGCATCGCGAGGCCGGAGAAATTCTACGCCACCCTTGGGCAGAACGGCGCGCGGCTGACGGCCACGCGCTCCTTCCCCGACCACCACCGCTTCAGCGAGCGGGAGGCGGCCTCGCTGCTCAAGGCGGCGCGCGCGCAAAACGCCATGCTGGTCACCACCGAGAAGGACTGGGCGCGGCTGCCGGAGGATCGCGACACGGCCTTGGGCGAGCTCAAATTCCGCTCGCGGCCCTTGCCCATCGCGATCCGCATCGCCGACAAGGAGGATCAGGCGCGGCTGACGACCTTGCTCGTCTCGGCATTGGCAAAAAGGCGGCAGGGCTGAAGAAGCGCTAGGCCCCAGCTTCGGGGTGGGTTTCGCGATAGCGCTTCAGCGACACCTCTGCATCGGCATAAGGCTCCTGCAGCTCCACGCTCCAATAGCGGAGCTCCTCGAGAGGAATGGTGCGGCCGGTGACGACGCAGCGCACGAATTCGCCAGGCGCGAGTACCTGCACCTCGCCATCGAGATATCGGATCTTGGCCTCGCCCTTGAAGCCGAGATTGCGTTCGAAACGATTCATCAAAGCGGTGCCGCTTCCTTCATCAAGCTGTCCCTGTCACCATAGCGGGACGAGCTCCTAATCGCCAGCCCGTTCACAACAAAGAGCCCTGCTTTTCGCCCACTTTGCGCGCACGCGATCTGGGCTTGCGTTGAGGGGCGCCGGTCGCCTCCTCTGCTGTCGCCGCAACATGGCCATCGGCGAACTCGATGTCGAGGGCGGCACCCGGCCTCACCTCCACCGCTCGGCGCAGCATGCGTCCATCGACGCCGCGCACCAGCGTGAAGCCACGGGCGAGCACATTCTGATAGCCGAGCGAGGCAAGCAGCTTGGCCTGCGCGTCGAGGCTGGCCCGCGAACGCGCCAGGCTCGCCACGATGGCGCGCCTACCGCCGCGATCGAGGCCTACGAGCCGCTTGCGCCCGGCCCGCGCCGCTCCGGCGATGAGATGGGACCTGAGCCGCCCGCCCTCCCGCGCGAACGCCGCACGGTGCTCGCGCGCATTGGCGAGCAGCGCCCGGCCGAGCCTGCCGCTTGCACCATCGAAGCGCTGGCGCGGCAAAGCCAGAATCGCCGAGGGACGCTGCAACCCACGGCAGGCGGCGAGAAAGCGGCTCCGCTGCGCCTCGAACAGGCGTCGGAGGCAGCTCGCCACGCGCAAGCCAAAGCCCGCCAGCGTGATATGCAGCTCGGCCCGCACCGGCACGGCGCGCTCGGCCGCCGCCGTCGGCGTCGGGGCGCGGAAGTCGGCGACGAGGTCGAGGATGGTCCAGTCGGTCTCGTGACCCACGGCGGAGATGAGCGGGATCGCGCTCGCTGCCGCCGCGCGCGCGACGATCTCCTCGTTGAAGCCCCAGAGATCCTCGAGGCTGCCGCCACCGCGCGCCACGATGAGGAGGTCCGGCCGCGGCACCGGACTGCCCGAGACCAGCGCGTTGAAGCCGTCGATGGCCATGGCCACGTCGATGGCAGAGGTCTCGCCCTGCACCCTGACCGGCCAGACCAGCACATGGCAGGGGAAACGGTCGGCCAGCCGATGCAGGATGTCGCGGATCACCGAACCGGTGGGGGAGGTGACGACGCCCACGATGCGCGGGAGATAGGGTAGCGGCCGCTTGCGCGCCTCGTCGAACAGCCCTTCGGCGGCGAGCTTGCGTTTACGCTCCTCGAGCAGCGCCATCAGCGCGCCGATGCCGGCGGGCTCCAGCTGCTCGATGACGATCTGGTATTTCGACTTGTCGGGATAGGTGGTGATGCGCCCCGTCGCGATCACCTCCAGCCCCTGCTCAGGCTTGAAGCGCAGCCGCGCATAGGCGCTCCGCCAGATCAGCGCATCGATGCAGGCCTTCTCGTCCTTGAGCACGAAATAAGCGTGGCCGGAGGCATGCGGCCCCTTGAAGCCCGAAATCTCGCCGCGCAGCCGCACCAGCCCAAAGCCGTCCTCCACCGTCTGCTTGATGGCGAAGGCAAGCTCGGAAACGGTATATTCGACGAGGTTGGTCGGCGCGCTAACGGTGCGGTCAGCCATAGGGTTCAAGTCATCTCGTTTTCGCATCTGGTCGCTTGCGTGCTAAGGAGCCCGCGTCACGCCCGAGCAATAGCAAGCTGGGCGCATCACTCACAAGCGGATCGTGGCCCTTGAAGGTGCTGTTGTTGGGCTCTGGCGGCCGCGAGCATGCGCTCGCCTGGAAGCTTACGCGAAGCCCGCTGCTCGACAGGCTCTATTGCGCGCCCGGTAATGCCGGGATCGCCCTGATCGCATCCTGCATCCCCCTCGACATGGGCGACCAGGACGCGGTCTGCCGCTTCTGCAAGCAGGAGGGCATCGACCTCGTGGTCATCGGGCCGGAGGCGCCGCTGGTCGCAGGGCTCGCCGATGCGCTTGCAGCAGAAGGCATCAAGGCGTTCGGCCCGTCGAAAGCGGCGGCCCGGCTCGAAGGCTCGAAGGGCTTCACCAAGGACCTTTGCGCGCGATACGGCATTCCTACCGCCGCCTACGCGCGCTTCGACGATCAAGACGCCGCCAAGGCCTATCTTGCGACGCAAAAGCTGCCGCTGGTGATCAAGGCGGACGGGCTTGCGGCCGGCAAGGGTGTGACCATCGCGCAGACGCTCGGAGAGGCGGAGGCCGCGATCGATGCCTGCTTCGCCGGCGCGTTTGGCGCGGGCGGCGCCGAGCTGGTGATCGAGGAATTCCTCGAGGGCGAGGAAGCGAGCTTCTTCGCGCTCATCGATGGGACGACCGCGCTGCCGCTGGCCACGGCGCAAGACCATAAGCGCGCCTTTGACGGCGATCGGGGCCCGAATACGGGAGGCATGGGCGCCTATTCACCGGCGCCGATCATGACGCCCGCGCTTTGCCGCCGCGTCATGGCCGAGATCATCGAGCCCACCATGGGTGCCATGGCTGAGGCAGGCACGCCCTTCAAAGGCGTGCTCTATGCCGGATTGATGATCAAGGACGGGCTTCCGAAGCTGATCGAATATAATGTCCGCTTCGGCGATCCCGAATGCCAGGTGCTGATGCTGAGGCTAAAGTCGGATCTCTTGCCAGCGCTGATCGCGACTGCCGACGGCACTTTGCGCGACATCGAGCTTGAGTGGAGCCAGCAGCCGGCGCTCGCCGTGGTCATGGCGGCGCAGGGCTATCCCGGTGCCTACGCCAAGGGCTCGGAGATCAAAGGGCTCGACGCTGCCGCGGCCGACAGCCACGTCCAGATCTTTCATGCCGGCACGAGACGGGAGGGCGACCGCATCGTGGCGGATGGCGGGCGCGTCCTCGATGTGGCCGCCAGTGGCAAGAGCGTGAGTGAAGCGCGCGCGCATGCTTATGCGGCCATCGACAAGATCGACTGGCCGGGTGGCTTTTATCGCCGCGACATCGGCTGGCGTGCTGTTGGGGGTGCGCAAACCGTGGTGGGGGACTAACCGCCCGTGTTGTCGGCAAAGCAAATCAGCGCCCACAAATGCGGCCAAACGGGCATTTTGTGAGTTCGGCTTTGTGCCATGAGCAGACAATCAAAGTTGCCCTCGACCGTTACGCCCGGTTTATTGAACGTGTTGTCCAGCTCTCCTGCGCTGAGTCGACAACGGATGCGATGGTGCCCTGAGGTGCAGCTGATTTTCGCCGAGTCGCCAGTCTGGCGTACCGCTCAATGCGTTGAAAAAAGGAATGTCCACCTGAGCGGGCAATAGCCTCCGCCACGACACACCGGCAGACAGCGTCCTAACGGTGTTGCGCAGCTCAGATGGAGTCGCGCCAAAGCGGCGGCGCCTTGTCGTTGGCTGCCTTCCAAGCTCGGGCGAGGAACTGCGATCCGGTCATGCGAGCGTGGGGTCATGTTTGTCCACTGTGCGCTTTGCGAGCAGCTGCCGCTGATGTATTCTGTCGCTTCGAATGCAGCGAGGCATTCTGCTTAAGGTTTTCCCGTAAAAAAATACCCCTTTAAGTTTGGTCGATACCAGGAGGACTGAGATGAGGAAGTTAACGTCATTTGCGCTAGGCGTCGCGCTGCTTGCGGCCTGCACCGGATCGGCATTTGCCGAAGGTGATGCCGCGAAGGGCAAGGAAGTGTTTGCGAAATGCGCGCTGTGTCATCAGGTTGGCCCCGGTGCGAAGACCCTGATCGGACCGGAGCTGAACGGCATTTTCGGGCGCAAGGCGGCAAGCATCGCCGATTACCCGATGTATAGCGTCGGAATGAAAAAGCTTGGGGAATCGGGCTTTATCTGGACCGAAGAGAATATCGATAAGTGGATCGCCAATCCCAAGGCCATGCTGCCCGACTCGTCGATGGGTTTGTTTCCGGGACTGCCCGAGGCCAGCGACCGGGCGAACGTCATGGCCTATCTGAAGACGGTCGCGCAATAAGCTTGTGAATTTTGCGTCGCCCACTCGGGCGCTTGACGAGTTCCTCGGTGATCGTCACCAATGCGGGAAATGGCGATCTCACCCAGACTCTGCCGGGGACGCATATCTGATCGCCTCGGTCGAGAAGATCGTGCCGACGCTCAATGACGCCGACACGGCGATACGAGGCGCTGCCGACAGGTTTGCTGCCATCCTTATGACCTCGCTCGTGACCGCTCTCGGTGTTCTGCCTTTGGCCATTGGCATGGGCGAACCCGGGCGCGAGATCGATGGGCCATTGGCGGTCGTCATTCTCGGTGGGCTTTTAACCTCCATGGCGCTGAATCTCCTCGTCCTGCCTACTCTGGCGTTACGCTATGGGCGCTTCCAGGCAGAAGACGAATTTCAGCACCTCGCGAACGTTTGACCCACCGAAGTTTTGAGCATTACCCGGTGACACCAGGCGATCGGCGCTGATTCCAGCGCGGGGTCCGCTTGCGGTCGACGGGACGAGGCCGCGTAGCATTCAACGGCTCCTCAATAGCAGTAGCCGGACCTGGAACAGAGCCCAGGTCCCAAAATGCTGAAAATAATCCCCCACCCTCAAATCGCATCTATCCTGCGCGCACCTCGTCCGCTTAAGGGGCGTTCTCATGAGGCTCGTCGGCCAGACCCTGACGACGTGGCTGCTGGCGGAGCTTGCGATCAGGAGATGATGGCGCTGGCCGTTGCAGTTCGCCATCGTCGCCAATCTCGCGGTCCTCGGACTGTTCAAATATGTCGATTTCGGCGCGACCGTGCTGGAGCAGGTCAGCGGGCTGCACTTCGCCAAGGCCTCGCTCATCCTGCCGATCGGGATCAGCTTCTACACCTTCGAGCTCATCTCCTACCTCGCCGACCGCTTGCGAGGCCCCGCGCCGCGCTACGAGCTCCGTGTCTTCGGCCTCTTCATCGTGCTGTTTCCGCATCTGATCGCAGGGCCGATCATGCGGCACAACGAGATCATCCCGCAATTCGCCTACGATCCCTTACGCACTGGCGCCGCCGAGCGGATCGGGCGCGGGCTCGTCCTCTTTCTCATCGGCTTCGTCGAGAAATTCTTCGTGGCCGACAATCTTGCCCCCTTCGTCGATCCGGTCTTCACCCAAGCCATAAGTGGGGCGCCCACGCTCACATCTGCGCGCTCGGATCGCTGGCCTTTGCGCTGCAGATCTTCTTCGACTTCGTCGCCTATTCGGACATGGCGATGGGCATCGGGCTGATGCTCGGATTGATGCTGCCAATGAATTTCAACGTGCCGTACCGCGCCGTAAACTTGTGGGATTTCTGGCGCCGCTGGCACATAACGCTGTCGCGCTGGCTGCGCGACTATGTGTACATCCCGCTCGGTGGCAGCAGAGAGGGGCTCGCCCGCTATCTCTTCGCGACGCTGGTCACCATGGGACTATGCGGATTGTGGCATGGCGCCGGCTGGACTTTCGTCCTGTGGGGGTTAGGCCACGCGATCGGGCTCATCGTCTGCCACTTTTGGCAGCGCTACGGGCCACCCATGCCCACGCTTGTGGCCTGGGCGATCACGGTCTCATACGTCGTCCTGTTGTTCACACTGGTCCGCGCGCCGGATCTCGCCAGCGCCGGGCACATGTTCGCGGGTCTTGCTGATCAAGGAGGGCTTGGCGGCGCGTGGCCAGTCACGGCCCTGTTTGCCATCCTCATCGCCGGTGGCCTTGCGTTGGTGAAAGTGCCGAGCTTCGAGCTCGCTATGCGGCTTCAGCCCACCTGGCCGGCGGCGCTCGCTTTCGTGGCTCTCGGTCATCTGCGTGCTGGAAGTGGGCAAAGGCCAGCCCTTGAGCTTCATTTATTTCCAGTTCTAGAGCCGCGCGGAAGTCATTGCGGCGGCAGCCGGCCATCACTACGTTCACATCAGCCCCTTAAGTCGGAGGACCGCATGGCGCACCTATTGTCTTGCCCCAAGAAATTGGCATCCGTCCTTGTCGGAACGGCCCTGCTTGCATTCGGCTTTTGGCAGTTCACGTGGCTCGAGCCGGCGAGCGCAACGCCTGTCGTTACAGCGGAGCTGGGCAGCCATAGCCATGCCTCCTCAGTGGAGTCCATCCGCTACTATCGGCGCCATTATCCTCCGGTCTATCCCTATTACTACAATCCTGGTCGCCCGGGCGGCTGGAGCTCCTATTTCGGTTTCGTGCCCTATGCGCGGGGCAACTACGAAATCCAGGCGCTCCAGAGGGAGTATCCGGAAGCGAACTATCCCCCGAGCATGCGCTACTGGAATCCGAAGCAGTTTCCGCCCGTTGGCGACTAGCGCCGGGCGGCGAAGAACGCCTTGAGCAGCGATGCGGATTGCGCCTCGCCGATGCCGCCATAGACCTCGGGCGCGTGATGGCAGGTGGCTTGCGTGAAGAAGCGCGGCCCATGCTCGACGGCACCGCCCTTCGGGTCGCTCGGGCCGAAATAGAGCCGGCGGATGCGGGCGAAAGAGATGGCGGCGGCGCACATGGCGCAAGGTTCGAGCGTCACATAGAGATCGCAGGTGGGCAACCGCTCGCTCCTTAAGCTGGCGCAAGCGGCGCGGATGGCGAGCATCTCGGCATGGGCCGTTGGGTCGGCAAGAGCGAGCGTGCGGTTGCCGGCGCGCGCCAGCACCTCGCCCCCCGCGCTTACCACCACGGCCCCGATGGGCACCTCGCCAAGGTCGCGGGCGGCTTCGGCTTCGACAAGCGCTAGGCCCATGGAGCTGAGCTGCTTGCTTGCGCGGGCCACATCTGCAAGCCTTTCAATCATGGCTGACAAAGTGGGGCGCGGAGCGAGCAAGCGTCAAGGGGCGCGGAAGGGGGCGCCTGAGGCGCTCACGCCGGAGGCGTCTCCGCCGAAGGGCCTCGCGCCCATGCGCATCGCCAAGGCGATCGCCCATGCCGGGCTCTGCTCACGCCGCGATGCCGAGCGGTGGATCGAGCAAGGCCGCGTGGCGGTCAACGGCAAGGTGCTCGCCACCGCGGCCCATGTGGTTGGCGCTGCCGACCGCATCACCGTTGACGGCAAGAAGCTGCCTCAGACCGAAGCGCCGCGGCTGTGGCGCTACCACAAGCCGAAAGGCCTCCTCACCAGCCACAAGGACCCGCAAGGACGCAGGACCGTGTTCGAGGCGCTGCCGCCCGAGCTGCCACGGGTGGTCTCAGTGGGACGGCTCGATATCGCCACCGAGGGCCTGCTCTTGCTCACCACCGATGGAGCGCTGGCCCGGCATCTTGAGCTGCCGAGCACCGGCTGGCTCAGGCGCTACCGGGTGCGCGCCCATGGCAGGGTGAGCCAGGGCGCGCTCGACGCGTTGGCCGATGGCGTCACCATCGACGGCATCCATTATGGTCCGGTCGAGGCGCGCATCGACCGCGAACAGGGCTCCAATATATGGCTGATGCTGGGCTTGCGCGAAGGCAAGAACCGTGAGGTGAAGCGCCTTGCCGAGCATCTGGGGCTTACCGTCAACCGGCTGATCCGCATCTCCTTCGGACCGTTCGCGCTGGGGGATCTGGAGCCCGGCGCGGTCAAGGAGGTGAAGGGGCGCGCGCTCGTGGACCAGCTCGGCGCCAGCCTTGCACAAGAGTTGGGATTGAGGGGTGTGACGCGCGAGGTCACCCATCGCAAGGGCTCGCGATGACCTTCCTTTTCAGGATTGGACCAGCGCTTGCTTCGCCATGCGCATAGTCGCAGGCAAGTTCAGAGGCGCGCGCATCGAGGCGCCGAAGGGCCTCGTGACGCGGCCGACCAGCGACCGCGTGCGCCAGGCGCTGTTCAATGTGCTCGAGCACGGCGCGCCACGCTTCGACTTCGAAGGCGCCCGCGTGCTCGACCTGTTCGCAGGTTCGGGCGCGCTTGGGCTGGAGGCGTGCTCGCGCGGCGCGCGCTTTGCGCTCTTCATCGAGGAGGCGGCGGAAGCCCGCGGCGCCATCCGCCGCAATGTGGAGGCGTTGGACTTAACCGGCGTCACCAAGATCTGGCGGCGCGACGCAACCAGCCTCGGTCCCGCGGGCACGTCTTTAGCCTTCGACCTGGTCTTCTGCGACCCGCCCTATGGGCAGGGGCTCGGGGAACGCGCGCTCGCCTCGGCCGTTGAAGGAGGGTGGCTCGCGCCCCAAGCCATTGCGGTCTTGGAGGAGCTCGCCGGTCAGGACCTCGCTCTGCCCGCCCCCTTCCAAGTCCTCGACAGCCGCCGCTATGGCGACACCGAGATTATCATCGCCAAGGCGGTATGAGGCCTTTTTCGGGGGAGAGGTGCCGTTAGCGCGCTATCGCGTCAGGTTGAATCTCGACAGCACTCTAGCTTTTTGTTTGAGCATGATCTTTTGGCGAAAACCGGTTCCCACTTTTCCGGATCATGCTCTAGGTGGGCCGCGCGAGCTGTGCTTGAATGGCGGCAGGTTTGAGGAGCGGAGCATGCTGGTCAGATACGTCCTCGCGCTCGGCCTCGGGCTTCTATTGGCCATCGCCGTAGGTTCACCCGCGAACGCCTTCACCTCCGGCGGTTGGGACGGCGAGGCCAATTTCGACGGCAATGGCAGGTTCCGTGACTGCACCATGACCGCCTCGTTCAAGAGCGGGACCACGCTTGCCTTCATCATCAGCCGGGATCTCGACTGGGGCCTCGTGCTCGCCAACGACGACTGGAAGCTGCAAGTCGGCCGCAGCGAGGCCGCGACGGTGACGATCGATGCCCGCGACCCCATCACATCGACGGCCAAAGCGGTGGACGCACGCGGCATCCTGGTGCCGCTTCAGAATTCCGAGCCGGTCGTCGATGCGCTGCGCCACGGCACGCTCCTGACCGTTGCAAGCGCCTTCGGCAGAGCGAGCTTCCAATTGACCGGCACGCAAGATGCGATCGCGGCGCTGGCGGGTTGCGTTACCGAGCGCCTGGCGGCAGAGAAATCCGCTACCGACGCCCTCCGACAATCGGACCCGGCCCCGAGAGCGGCCCCGGCGCAACCCTTCGACATTGAAGCTCCGGCGGCACGCCAGTTCGTTGGAAAGCTCGCGGCGCTCGATGATGCAGCCGCCAAGCAGCCGGCCGATGCGGAGAGGCTGTTCGCCGGCAACGACGCGGTTCGGTTCGTCGCGGAGCTGCTGGTCAGCGCCGGCATCACCGATTACGAGCTGATCAACCCGGCCAAGAATCCGATGCCCAATTTCGACGTGGTGTGGACCTACCCCAACGGGATCATCGGCGCGCTGGTCGCTTATCAGCATAAGGAGTCGGTCGATCTTGACGACGCGGCGGGCGTGGTGATTGCCGACGACCAAAAGCACTGCCAGGGCGATTTCAGCTCTGGGCAGAAGCCTAGCGAGCCCCCCCCGGCCTTCACCGTGCGGCGCCTGTTCACCGCTTGCCACACGGCCGAGCAGTCGGTCGAGATCCATTACGCCCTGCTCAAGACGGAGAGCGGGCACCTGATCCAGATCGCGCATCTGAACCTTGGCGACGCCACGGGAGATGTCGCAACCGCAGACAATCCCTTCCTGCAAACGGCGGTGCTGCAGAACTTCAAATAGGCCTACCGCCGCTGGAAGAGCTTCTCGATGTCGGCGAGCTTGAGCTCCACATAAGTCGGGCGGCCGTGATTGCACTGGCCGGAGAAGGGCGTGGATTCCATGTCGCGCAACAGCGCGTTCATCTCTTGAGCGTTCAGCGTGCGCCCGGCCCGCACGCTGCCGTGACAGGCCATGGTGGCGAGCACGTGGTCGAGCCGCTCGGCCACCACCAGGCTCCCCTCTCCCTCTTGAAGCTCGTCGGCGAGGTCGCGCAGGAGGCCCTGGATGTTGCCCTGGCCCAGCAGTGAAGGCACCTCGCGCACGACGACGGCGCTTGCGCCGAACGACTCCACCACGAGGCCGAGACGTTCGAGCTCCGGTGCCGCCGCGGCCAACCGCTCGGCGCTCTCGCTGTCGAGCTCCACCACCTCGGGGATGAGCAGCAGCTGCCGCGCGATGCCACCATCGGCGAAGGCCCGCTTCAGCCGTTCATAGACGAGGCGCTCGTGCGCCGCGTGCTGGTCGATGATGAGGAGGGCGTCATCGGTCTCGGCGATGATGAAGGTGCCGTTCAGCTGCGCCCGCGCCGCCCCCAAGGGATAGGCGACGCTGCCCTCGTCGGCTTGTCTTGCGCCACTCATATCGGCGCTCGGCGCAGCGAGCGGGCCCAAAGGCGCTTGGCTCTCCTCGGCGAAGCCGGCTCCCGGCCGCCCCCAGGCGGACGCGGCGTGTTGAACGCGCCAACTCCCCTGCCCCGGCCGGGCCATGCGCTGGAGCGCCATTTGCGACAGCGACGAGGTAGCACGGTGGCCGGCTGTGCCCAGTGCCTCGTTGAGCGCGGCGACGACCAGGGAGCGCACGGCTTGAGGATCGCGGAACCTTAGCTCGGCCTTGGCCGGATGCACGTTCACGTCCACCTCGTCGGTGGGCAGTTTGAGGAACAGGACCAGCATGGGCTGGCGCCCATTGGGTATGAGGTCGCCATAGGCGGCGCGCACGGCCGACGCCAGCAGCTTGTCGCGCACCGGGCGGCCATTGACGACGAGATATTGCTGCAAGGCGTTGGGACGATGCAGCGTGGGAAGGCCGGCGAAGCCTTCCACCACCACCAGCCCACGGGAGGCGTGCACGGGGAGCGCGTCGTGCACGAAATCCTCGCCCAAGATGGCGCCTAAGCGGATGAGCGCATCGTCCAGCAGACTGCCCGTAGCAGCGGGAAGCTTGAGCGTGGTGCGCTCAGCCGTGGCGAGGCTGAAGGCGATGCGTGGCTGGGCGAGCCCAAGCCGCTTGAGGATATCGGCGATGGCCGCCGTCTCGGCACGCTCCGATTTCATGAATTTGAGTCGGGCCGGCGTCGCATAGAACAGGTCGCGCACCTCGACGCTGGTTCCTTGGCTGAGCGCCGCAGGCTTAAGCGGCGATTTGCGCCCGGCATCGACGGCGACCTCGAAGGCTTCGGAGCTACCACGCGCGCAGCTCCTGATGGCGAGCCGCGCCACGGCGCCGATCGAGGGCAGCGCCTCGCCTCGGAAGCCGAGGGTGGCGATGTGGGCGAGGTCGTCGTCGTCGTCGAGCTTGGAGGTGGCGTGGCGCTCCACGGCAAGCGCCAGGTCCTCGCGCCCCATGCCATGGCCGTCGTCGGTGACGCGGATCAGGCTCAAGCCCCCGCCGGTCGCCACCACGTCGATGCGGGCAGCACCGGCATCGATGGCGTTCTCGATCAGCTCCTTGACGACGCTGGCCGGGCGCTCGACGACCTCACCCGCGGCGATGCGGTTGACGAGGTTTGGCGGCAGCTCGCGGATGGCCATCGCGTCCCTCCAGGGCTTCGCCCGCAAGATAGCGGCGGGTGAGCACCTTGCCCGACTCTACCGCAGGTTGGTCGAACGGGTCGACGCCCAAGAGATGGCCTGCGAGAATCGTTTCCAGCATGAAGTGCATCATCAGAGCACCAAGCGCCCTCTCGTCAAGCCGTTCGACATCGATGCTGCGCACCGGGCGGCCGGCGTCGATCAAGGCCTTTGGGATCGCCTGCTGCTGCGCCGCCACCAGGTCGCCGGCGGTGCGGGCGGCGAGATAGTCCGCACTTGCGAGCTTGGCCAGATCGGGCGGGATGCGGGGTCCGCTGCCCGCGCAATCCTCGCGGATCACGGTGATGAGGTGCTGCGGGGCGCCGTCGAGATAGAGCTGCAACTGGCTGTGCTGGTCGACGGGACCGAGCGCCGCCACCGGCGTCGTCCC
This sequence comes from Hyphomicrobiales bacterium, assembly GCA_003135455.1. Taxonomy (GTDB): domain Bacteria; phylum Pseudomonadota; class Alphaproteobacteria; order Rhizobiales; family Methyloligellaceae; genus Methyloceanibacter. The sequence goes on from PLBV01000107.1 coordinate 26,559, forward strand.
CTCGCCATGCTTGCCGAGGCTCTCGCCCCAGAGCTGCACATACCAGGCGGCGAAGCGGGAGAGGCGATCGCTATAGGGAAGCATCACGGTGGCGCGGACGCCCCGTTCCTTGGCGAGCCCGATGGCGATAGCCGCGCCTATGGCAGGGCTGAGATCGGCGGGCTCACGCGCCTCGAGCAGCGCCGCGATCACGCTGTAGGCGCCCTCGCGGAGGGCCTCGACGTCGAGGCCACGCGCGAGCGCGGGCAAGAGGCCGACATTGGTGAGGCCGGAATAGCGGCCACCAATGCCCGGATCCTGGGGCAATGTCGGGATGTGCAAGGCTTCGCAGAGATCGCGGAGACCGTTGGTCTTGCCGGGGGCTGGAGGCTCGGTCAGGCCGAGGAAGAGGTCCGGGATCTTGTCGGCAAGCCCCGCCCCCCGCACGGCTTCGATCGCGGCGATGGTCTGCACCAGGGTCTCGGGCGTGTTGCCGGATTTGGAGATGACGACGAAACCGGTGGTGGTGAGGTCGAGGCTGGCAAGGGCGCGGGCAAGCGTGCGGGCATCGAGATTGTCGTAGAAGCGGGTGCGCGGGCGCGTTCCCGCCCCATCGCCGTTGTCGCCGGGAATATCCCAGCCGCCGAGTTGGGCCAGCGTCTGGCCCCCAAGGCTCGAGCCGCCGGTGCCAAAGAAGAGAAGCGTCGCCGCACCCTGGCTTAAGCGATCGAGCGCTGTGCGGGCGGGCGCGATGTCGTCGCGCCGTTCCGGCACGCGCAGGAGCGGGAGCGTGCCTTGCGCGTAGGCCTGCCGCAGCGACGCGATGCGGGGCACAAGCTTGGCGAGATAATGGTCAAGGGAGGCTTGGGAGAGGCCCAAGCTGCCGATGGTTGCCTCCAGGCACCCTTGGACCGATTGCGACAAAGGCACCCGTTACGACCCTTTCCCCAATGCGAACGCTATCACCTTAACCCGGCGCGGGCTTGGCCTCGGCGTTTACCGGCTTGCCGACGATGGTGGTGATCAGGCGGTCGGCCTCGATCAGCCGTCCGGCGATCCGCTTGGTGTCGTCAAGGCTCAACGCCTCGATGCCGGCATTGCGTTTATCGATGTAATCAATGCCGAGATCCTCGATCTGGATCCACAACAGCTGGTTGGCGATGGCGTTGCTCGATTCGAAGCGGAGCGCATAGGCGCCGGTCAGATAGCTCTTGGCGCTCTCAAGCTCCTCGGCGGTCGGTCCCTCTTCCGCCAGCCGCTTCAGCTCGCTCTCGATCACCTGTAAGGACCGCCCGACCTCCTCGTTCTTGGTCGCCACGCTACCCACGAACACCGCGCCATGCTCGTAAGGATAGAGATTGGAGGAGACCGAATAAGCGAGGCCACGCTTCTCGCGCACCTCCTCCATCAGCCGCGAGGAGAAGCCGCCGCCGCCGATGATGTAGTTGAGCACATAGGTGCCGATGAAGTCCGCATCCTTGCGCGGGAAAGCGCGATGGCCGAACTGCGCCACCGATTGCGGCACGTCCATGCGGATGATCTCGCGCTGAGGGCCGAGCGGCGGCTTGGCATCGGGGACGGGGGCGAGCGAGGATTTGGCCGGCAGGCCGCCGAACACATGGTCGAGCAGGCCTCCGAGGGTCTTGGCGTCGATGTCGCCGACCACCGAGATGAGCAGCTTGTCGCGGCCATAGACGCGTCTGACATAGTCCTTGATGTCGGTGGGGGCGATGGAGGCGATGGCATCCCATGTGCCCTTGATCGGTCTTCCGTAAGGGTGGCCGTCGAAGGCGAGCTTGTCCCAGGCGAGCGCCGCCACCGTCTCGGGATCGTTCTCATCGAACGTCAGCCCGGCCAGGATCTGCGCCTTGACCCGCTCGATGGCGTCGGCATCGAATCGCGGCGCGGTGAGCGCCTGGCGCAGCAGGTCGAAGGCCGCGTCCCTATTGGCGGTCAGCGTCTGCACGGTGCCGAGCATCACGTCGCGGCCGGCGTCGAAGTCGATGCGGGTGGCGAGCTCCTGCAGCCGCTCCTGGAAGGCGATCGAATCCAGCTCGCCGGCGCCCTCGTCCATCATGCCGGACACGAAATAAGCGAGCCCATCCTTGCCGGCGGGGTCCTGGGACGCGCCGCCGCGAAAGGCGAAACGCAGGGCGATCAGAGGATTGGCGTGGCTCTCGACGAGCCATGCTTCGATCCCGCCGCGGCTCGTGACGCGCTGTATGTCCATGGCCTCAGATGGTGTTGCGGCGGACGCGCCAAGGAGAAGAGCTGCGACCGGGCCATGCTTTAAGCCAAGCCGCAACAGGACGGGCCACAGCCGGGGTCTCCCCATGGGGCCCTCTAGGACTTGCCGGAACTTGGCGCATGGGCCGGGGGTTCATCGATGCCTGGCGCTTCCATGCCTGTGGTGTGCTCGGGCGTGGGCACGAGGATGCCGGTGACGGAATTCTTCTCCACCAGATATTTTTGCGCGACCTTATGGATGTCCTCCACGGTCACCTTCTTGAGCCGCTCGGGCCAGGCCTCCACGTCCTCGACGCTCATGCCGGTGGCGAGCCGCCAGCCATAATGACGCGCCATGCGCGACTGGCTGTCGGAGGTGTAGACGAACTCGGCGAGATAGGCGCTGCGCGCGCGGTCGAGCTCGGGTTCCGTCACCCCGCCCTCGCGGAGCTCAGCAACGACCCCGTCGACCGCCCGGTCGAGCGCCTCGGCCGAGACGCCCTCGGCGGCGATAGCGTAAAGCGCGATCCGGCCCGCATCGAGGCCCGAATCGGAATACCAGCCGCCGGCGCTCGCCGCCGTCTTCGCCTCGATGACCATGCGCTTATAGAGCCGGCTCACCGGGCCAGAGGCGGCGATCCGCATGAGCAGATCGAGCGCCTCGGCCTCGCCAGGCTGAGCTGAAGCATAGCTCGGGGCGAGATAATAGCGCTGCACCGTGGTGCGCCCGGCGCGGGGGTCCGTAAGCTCGACCTTGACCGGCGCATAATGCTCAGGCTCCTGCGGCCTCAACCGGCCATTCAGCGACGGGTTGGGCGCAAGCTTGCCGAAAGTGTCCTCGGCGAGCTTCCGCACCGCCTCGGGCTCGACGTCGCCCGCCACGATGAGAAGCGCGTTGTTGGGCGCGTAGAAGCGCTTGTAGAAGAGAAGCGCGTCCTCACGGTTGAGCCGGCTGATCTCGTGCTCCCAGCCGATGATGGGGATGCCGTAAGGATGGCTCTCATACAGCGCCGCCATCATCTGCTCCTGCAGGATGCTGCCCGGATCGTTGTCGACGCGGGAGCGGCGCTCCTCCAGGATCACATTCCGCTCCATCGCCACGTCCTCCTCGGAGAGGCGGAGATTGGCCATGCGATCGGCCTCCATGGCCATGATGGTGGAGAGCCGGTCCTTGGCCACGCGCTGGAAATAGGCGGTGACGTCGTGGTTGGTGAAGGCGTTGTCCTCGCCGCCGTTCCTGGCGATGATCTTGGAGAACTGGCCGGGCGGGATCTGATCGGTGCCCTTGAACATCAGATGCTCGAGGAAATGGGCGATGCCGGAGGAGCCGCGCGGCTCGTCGGCGGCGCCCACCCGGTACCAGACCATCTGCGTCACCACGGGGGCGCGGTGGTCGGGGATGACGACGAGCTGAAGGCCGTTGGGGAGCCTGAACTCGCTCACCCGCTGCGAGGCGTAAGCGCCGTCTACGACCACGGCGACGGCCATGGAGGCAAGGCTGAGGCAGGCAATGAGCAGGCCCGCTCGGCTAGCGAGCGCGCCAGCAAGCTGATCGAAAATCGACATCACCATGGACTGTCGCCTGGGGTGGGTGGGCCATTCGCAGGCCCTGTTTGTCAGGGGCTTGCAGGGGCAGAGTAGCCCCACATTTCAGGCCTTGCGTCCGGTTTTTCAAGCCAAATCGGTGGCGGTCCGGGGCATGCGCGAAGGGCAGCCCGCTAATTGCCCGACTGCCCGGACATCGTCTTATAGCTGTCAGGCGCCGCGGGGTGGAACGGGTCGTCGTCCGGCGACGCTTTCGGGGGCTCGATAATCGGCTGGTTCAAGGGCTTCGGCCCGCCATTGGCGGCAAGGGCGCGCGCCTCGCGCGCTTTGTCCTCGGGCGTCTTGTCGGAGGGATCGGGCTCCGGCACGGCGGCCACCTCAGCCTCGTCAGACTTTTTCTTCCTGCCAAACACCTTGTCGAGCAAGGTCGGCTTGCCGGCATAAGGATTTTCCGGATCGAGCGCGGCGTCCTCCTTCTTGGCCTGGGCCTCCTTGGCGACGGCAACACGTTTCCGCTCTTTATCGGTGTCGGTGGGCCAGTCCCCATTTGCGGCATAGACGGGCGGCTCACCGGGCGGGGGCAGCGCCTTGGTATCGGGCGGCAGCACGAGCGGCGGCCGCTCGGCCATCTTCACGTCTTTCTCGGTGCCGCCGCCGGAGAGGCCGGCATAGTCGAAGACCTTGCCCTTGAACTCGATGCCGCCGCAGCCGCCAAGGGCAAGCGTGGCACCAAGCGCCGCCGCAAACCCGAGGCCCAAAGCGAGCCGATCGGATCTGAGCTTGCCGGATGTGGCTTGGAACCGCCCCACTCTTCCCCCTCGACGTCCGAGAAACGGCGGACTTGTTAGCATCTTAGAAGGTTTTAAGACCTTTTTGTGGCTCCCCCAACAGGGACTCATACAGAAGTCCCACCACGCCGGCAACAATGGCCGTGTCGGCGATATTGAAGACGTACCACTCAAAGCCCGCGGCATGGAAAGAGAAGAAGTCGGCCACGGCCCCATAGACGATCCGGTCGATGGCGTTGCCGATGGCCCCGCCAATGATGAGACCGATGGAGGCGGCGACGAGCTTGGAGGTGATGCGAGCAAGCCAGAGGGTGAGCCCGACCGAAACCCCCAAGGCAAATAGGATCAGACCGAAGCGGCCGATGGTGTTGTGCTGCTGTAAGAGCCCATAGCTGATGCCCTCGTTCCAAACGAGCACCAAGTCGAGGAAGGACGTGAGCTTCACGGTCCCCTTGGCGCCGATATCGTAGATATAGAGCATCCAGGCCTTGTGGGCCTGGTCGGCCAAGAGCACCAGCGCCGCGATCCCGAGCCCGAAGGGCGAGAGCGGTCCCCACAGCCGATGCCGGGGCAAAGCATCGGCCTCCTGCGGGGACACCTTGCCTCCAGGCGGAGGGACCGCATCGGTCCGCCGGCGGCGGGGCTCTGAAGGATCACTGGTCATGATGCGACCTCCCTCCCCCCGCAAAGGGGAGGGAGGACTGATCGCGGTGCATGACCATGCGGCGCATCATTCTGCTGCAGGCGTGAGAAGGCGCGCATCGAACTGGCGGACCGCATCGGCGTCGCGGGGGGAGAGATCGGGGAATTCGGGATCGGCGCCGACCTCCTCCAGGATCTTCCAGGAGCGGGCACACTTCTTGCCCTTGGCCCGCTCGAACACCACCGCCACGCCCGGCACCTCGTCGAGCCGGAAGGCGTCTTCCGGACCACCGCCGCTTAGAACCTGCACCCCGCTGGTGATGGCGATCTCGGCGAGATCGATGCCCGCAAGCGCTCCGCGAAGCTCCTTGTCGGTAATATAGACCTTGGGCGCGGCTTCGAGGCTCGAGCCGATGCGGCGCTCTTTGCGCTCGATCTCCAGCGCGCCCGTAACCACGCGCCGCACCGACCGCACCTTCCGCCATTTCTCGGCGAGCGCCTCGTCACGCCAGGAGGCCGGGATGGCCGGGAACTGGCGGAGGTGCACGGACGCCCTGTCATCGGGGAAGCGGGTGAGCCACGCCTCCTCCATGGTGAAGCAGAGCATGGGCGCGAGCCAGGCGGTGAGCGCTCCGAACACCGCATCGAGCACGGTGAGCGAGGCACGCCGTATCTTGCTGTCGTAAGGATCACAATAAAGCGCGTCCTTGCGGATGTCGAAATAAAAGGCCGACAGATCGTTGACACAGAAATTGAACAGCGCGTGGAAGATGCGCTTGAAGTCGAAGGCGTCGTAGCCGGCGCGCACGATTAGATCGAGCTCGGCGAGGCGCGAGAGCATGTAGCGCTCGAGCTCGGACATCGCGTCATGCGGCACGGCGAGGCCCGGCTCGTCATGGGCGAGACTGCCGAGCAGGAAGCGGAGCGTGTTCCTGAGCTTGCGGTACGACTCCACATTCGCCTTGACGATGTCGGGCCCGATGCGGAGGTCCTCGGCGTAGTCGGAGCTCATCGCCCAGAGCCTGAGGATCTCGGCGCCGGACTGCTTGATTACGTCCTGGGGTGCCACCACGTTGCCGAAGGACTTCGACATCTTGCGCCCGTCCCCGTCGACGACGAAGCCGTGAGTGAGCACGGCATCGTAGGGTGCGCGGCCACGCGTGCCGCAAGACTCTAAGAGCGAGGACTGAAACCAGCCGCGATGCTGGTCGGAGCCTTCCAGATAGAGCGAGGCCGGCCATTTCAGGTCCGGGCGCTGCTCGAGCACGAAGGCGTGGGTCGAGCCAGAGTCGAACCAGACGTCGAGGATGTCGTCGACCTTCTCCCAATCGTCGGGGCCCTCGACCAGGCCGTCGAGGAAGCGTTCCTTGGCATTAGGCTTGAACCAGGCGTCGGCGCCCTCCTCGGCGAAGGCGTCGACGATGCGCTCGACCAGCTCGGCCGAGCCATTGAGCTCGCGGCTGGGGATGACCCCGCCCTTCTCCTTATGGCGGAACACGGTGATGGGAACGCCCCAGGCACGCTGGCGCGACACCACCCAGTCGGGGCGCGTCTCGACCATGCCGCGGATGCGGTTCTCCCCCTGCGGTGGGACCCAACGGGTGTCTCTGATGGCTTGCAGCGCGTAATCGCGTAAGCTATCGCCCGCGCCACCCTCGATCGGGGCGTCCATGCCGATGAACCATTGCGGCGTATTGCGGAAGATCACCGGCTTCTTCGACCGCCAGGAATGGGGATAGTCGTGCTTGTGGCGGGCGCGGGCGAGAAGCGCGTTCGCCTTGATCAGCTCCTGGATCACCGCCTCGTTGGCATCGCCGAACTTGCCGTTGTCATCGATGACACGCTTGCCTTCGAAGCCAGGTGCTTCGTTGGTGAAGAAGCCGTCGGCGTCGACGGTGAAGGGGATCGTCGTGTCGATGCCGCGCTCTTCGAGTGCGGCGCGATTGTCTTCCCAGACCTCGAAGTCTTCGGTGCCGTGGCCGGGAGCGGTGTGTACGAAGCCGGTGCCGGTTTCCTCGGTCACGTGCTCGCCGTCCAGGAGCGGTATTTGAAACTCGTAACCGGAATTGAATTTCGCAAGCGGGTGTGAGCAAACAATCTTCGAAAGCTCAACCGAATGCACCTCGCCAAGGCGCGTGGCCGACACCCGCGCCTGCCGAACAATATCCTCGGCGAGCCTGTCCGCTAGGATCAGCCTGTCGCCCTTCTTTGCCCAGTTATCGTCGGGCGCATCCGTCACTTCGTAGATGCCGTAACTGATCTTGGAGGAAAATGAGATCGCGCGATTGCCTGGGATCGTCCAAGGGGTGGTCGTCCATATGACGAGTTCCTCGCCGTGCCAAGCCATCGCTCCGCCGGTGCGCAAGACAGGAAACTTCACATAGATCGCGGGGCTGGTGATCTCCTCATACTCCACCTCCGCCTCGGCGAGAGCGGTCTGCTCCACCACCGACCACATCACGGGCTTGGAGCCCCGATAGAGCAGCCCGTTCATGGCGAACTTCATCAGCTCGCGCGCGATGGTCGCCTCGGCGTCGAAGCTCATGGTGGTGTAGGGATGGGCCCAGTCGCCCTCGACCCCTAAGCGCTTGAACTCCTCGCGCTGCACCTCGATCCAGTGGGCGGCGAAGGCCCGGCACACTTCGCGGAACTCGTTGATCGGCACCTCGTCCTTGTTCTGGCCGCGGGCGCGATAGTCCTCCTCGACCTTCCACTCGATGGGGAGCCCGTGGCAGTCCCAGCCCGGCACGTAGTTCGAGTCCTTGCCCATCATCTGTTGCGAGCGGGTGATCACGTCCTTGAGGATCTTGTTGAGCGCGTGCCCGATATGGAGATGGCCGTTGGCGTAAGGGGGCCCGTCATGCAGGATGAACTTCTCCCGCCCCATCGCCTCTTCGCGTAAGCGGTCATAGAGCTTCAGCCTCTCCCAGCGCTTCAGCAGCTCGGGCTCGCGCTCGGGCAGCCCCGCCTTCATGGGGAAGTCGGTCTTGGGCAGGAACAGCGTCGCGCTCCAGTCGCGGCCGGTCTGCGCAGGCTTGGCCTGAGCCTCCGCTTTAACCTGAGGCTCGGGCGGCTTAGGCCGGGGGCCCTTGGGCCGGGGCTTTGCCGGGGCGTCTGGCTTCGCTGATCGCTTCGGAGGGGGCTTTCTCGCCGGTGCCTTCGCCGTGACCTGCTTCTTGGCTGGCGCCTTCGCCGCTGCCCGGCCTTTGGCTGCACCCTTGCGCTTTTCCGTGCGCGGCCGCGCCGGCGCGGATTTCGTCTTCGGCTTGGCCGCGGCCTTGGCAGGAGCTGGCTTGGCAGCCACCTTCGATCTCGTCTTGGCGACAGCTTTGGCTGCCGGCTTGGGCTTTGCCGACTTCGACCTTGCCGCGAGTTTTGCCGCAGCCTTCGGTTTCGTTACGGCCTTCGTTTTCGCTGCGGGTTTTGGCCCCTTCGACGCTGCCTTCCGCTTCGAAGCAGGCGCCGCTTGGCGGGTTGGTTTGGCGCGCGTAGCGGCCCGCTTGGTCTTGTTCTTCTTGCTCATGGGTCCTCCTGGTTGGTGGCCGCGTCGTGGCGGGTTCTAGCAACGTCGCCCTCTACAATCCAGTGGCAGCCACGCGATCCGCGGGCGGCCGGCGCCCCAGCAGAGGCAAAGCGCTAGACCGCCTCGCGGGCAAGCGCGCGTCCTAACGGAAAGCGCCGCATGGGATCATCCCGCTCGATCGACGCGAGCACCGCGCGGGCGTGGTCGCAGTCCTTACTTATCTGCGCGGCAAGTTCATCGGCGCTGGCGAAGGTCTGGTCGGCGCGGAGCCGCGCGATGAGCTCGACCTCCACCTCCTCGCCATAAAGCTCGCCGGCGAAGTCGAGGAGATAGGCCTCGAGCATTGGCCGGCCCTGCCCAAAAGTCGGGCTCGCGCCGACATAGCCAGCGGCGTGGTAGCGGCGCCCGCGATGCTCCACGCGCATGGCGTAGATGCCATGGGCCAGCTCCTGCCCCCTCTCGAGCGCGAGATTGAGGGTCGGAAAGCCGAGCCCCTTGCCGCGGCCGGCACCGCGCTCGACCCTGCCCTTGACGCGCCACCAATAGCCGAGCTGCTCGGCCGCCTCGGCCACCTCGCCGCGGCGGAGCTGCTCGCGCACCGTGCTCGACGAGAACGTGACGCCGCCTTCCGCCACCGGCGCCACGACGTCCACGCCGAAACCGAGCGCACCCCCGAGCGCCGTAAGCTCGGCGGGCGTGCCGGTGCGGCCCTTGCCATAGGTAAAGTCATGACCCACCACGAGGTGGGCCGCGCCCAGCCCGCCCGCGATCACCTCGCGCGCGAAGGCCTCGGCGCTCAGCCCCGCAAGCTCGGGCTCGAAGGGAATGACGAAGGCCTGATCGAGGCCGAGCGCGGCAAGCAGCTCGAGCTTCATGGGCAGCGGCGTCAGCCGGAAGAAGGGCTGGCCGGGATCGAAGAACTCACGCGGATGCGGCTCGAAAAGGACGGCGCCGGCACGCCGCCCTTGCGCTCGAGCTGCGACTTGCGCCTGGCTCAAGACAGCCTGATGGCCGCGATGCACGCCGTCGAAATTGCCGATGGCCAGCACCGCGCCCCGCTGGGGCGCCGGCACGTCCCGCCAGAAGCGGACGACTTCCATCCTCGCATCCTTCAGCCCTTAGAGCGCTATCGCGTCAGGTTGAATCGCGACAGCGCTCTAGCTTTTTGTTTGACGCAAGATCTTTTGGCGAAAACCGGTTCCCACTTNNCCACTTTTCCGGATCATGCTCAGGCTTGTTTCTCGCGGCGGGAGACCATCATCAACGCCTCGCCGTCAATGACCGGCTTGCCGTTCACCGCACAGCTGCAAGCCAGCACCGCCCGGCCCTTCTCGGGGTCGAGGCTGGTGATCTTGGCGGTCGCCACCACCTCATCGCCGATGAACACCGGCGCCCGGAACTTCAAGCTCTGGGAAAGATAGATGCAGCCCGGGCCAGGTAGCTTGGTGCCGAGCACGGTGGAGATGAGGCTCGCGGTCAGGAAGCCGTGGGCGATACGCTGCTTGAACATGGTGCCGGCGGCGAAGGCGTCGTTCAAATGCACGGGGTTCACGTCGCCTGAGAGCTCGGCAAAGGCCAGCACATCGTCATTGGTGATCTTCTTGGCGTAGCTCGCCTCCATGCCGACGGCGAGATCTTCGAAATAATAGCCGTGGCCCAAACTGCCGTTCCCATTCGCGGTCATCGATCGCCCCCTGCTTGTTGTTTTCGCAAGCGCGAAAATAGCGAAGCCTCTGCTGCACTGCAACAACGCTCGCGCGTCACAAGCTGGCGGGGCGCCAAGGAAAATCCGCAACCAAGCTTAACTCTCCATTCACGGCCAATCCCTAATCTCTGCCGATCGATTCCGACCCCGCTCTCCCGCTCACAAGACGGGACGAGGGGTCTTGGTGGTTGGGGAGCCTTGCCGGCCCTGGCGGATGCGTCCAGGGGCTGCGAGGAGGTGGAGGAAAGCATGTCGGTCGATCTCAGCATGCCGGTCCTCGTCGTCGACGATTACAAGACGATGATCCGGATCATTCGCAACCTATTGAAGCAGCTTGGTTTTGCCAATGTCGATGAGGCGGGCGACGGCACCGCGGCGCTCGATATGATGCGGCAGAAGCGCTACGGGCTCGTCATCTCCGATTGGAATATGGAGCCGATGACGGGCTATGAGCTCTTGCGGGAGGTCCGCGCCGATGACCGCCTGTCACGCACGCCCTTCATCATGGTCACGGCGGAGTCCAAGACCGAGAACGTGATCGCCGCCAAGAAGGCGGGAGTTAACAACTACATCGTCAAGCCGTTCAACGCGGCGACGCTGAAGGCCAAGATCGAGGCCGTGTTCGGCAACTAAGCCAGGCCAGGAAGGACAGCGCCAATGCCACGGCGTACGGAAAATGCCTCGAAGCGCCGGCTGGCGCCTGAGTTCGGCGAGCGGCGGCGGAAGAGCCAGTCGCTGAACGCCGAGATTGCCCTGCTGGTGAAAGCTCTGCATGAGCTTGCCGCCATCCGCAGCACCGCCGAGCAGGCGGCGGGGCGCATCCTCGCCTCGGCCGAAGGCCTGATGGTGGATGCGGCCACGGGTGTGGCCACGCGCGCGGAGACGGAAAAGATGGCGATCGCCATCATGACCGCTTGCGGCTTCCACGACCTGGTCGGCCAGCGCGCTACCAAGATCGCCGAGACGCTCGACCAGATCATTGGCGCGCGGTTGAAGCGGGTCGATCGTTCGCGCAAGAAGGCGGGAGCCGAGCGGCAGAAGCGCAAAGCCGCGCTGATGCTGACTGGCCCCGGTCTGCCCACGGGAAGCCCTGACCAGGCCCGCATCGACGCCCTCTTCGCCGACGCTTAGAGCGCTACCAAGCAAGCCCCGCCATCGCGGCAAGCGGCGGCTTCCCGCCCGCGAACAGCTCCGCCAGGTTGAGGCCGTCGAGAGCCGCCTCGCCTGAAGCGGCCTTCTCCACATGCAGGCCGCTCGCCACGTATACGGCGTCGATCCCGAAGCCCGTAGCTCCCGCGATGTCGGTGTGGATGCCGTCGCCAATGGCCAGGACCTGGTCCCGCGCGAGCGGCCTTCCGGCCAAATCTCCGACGGTCTCAAGCGCCAGCTCGTAAATGGGGATGTAGGGCTTGCCGGCATAGACGACGTTGCCGCCAAAGCCTTCGAAGACCGCCGCGAGCGCTCCGGCGCAATAGACGAGGCGGTGGCCGCGCTCGACCCGATGGTCGGGATTGGCGCAGATCATCGGCAGCTGCCGCGCGGCGAGCGCTTCGAGCAGAGGGGCATAGTCCTCGGGCGACTCGGTCTCGTCGTTGAACAGGCCGGAGCAGACCACGAGATCGGCGTCTTCGGCGTCGCCAAGCACGATATCGAGGCCCAAGAAGATCGGCCGGTCGCGCTCAGGTCCGAGATGAAAAACACGCGCTCCCGGCTGCTTGCCGAGCTCGTCGCGGGTGAGGTCGCCGGAGGTGACCGTCGCATCATAGGCGTCGTCGGGGACGCCCAGCTGGCGGAGCTGCTGCTGCACGCCCGGGCTTGGTCGCGGAGAATTGGATAAGAGCAGGACGAGACCACCCTCAGCGCGGAAGGCGCGGGCGGCATCGACCGCGCGGGGGTAGGAGTGGACGCCGTTATGCATCACACCCCAGATGTCGACGAACCAGGCCTGGTAGCGCCGGTCGAGCTGCTTGATCGAGCCGACCAGGGGCACGGGAGGGGGCGCGAGCGTCGTCATGGCTCCCCGTAGAGGCTCGCGACCAAGGGGTCAAGGCGTTGCGCCCCTTCATCGTCAGAACGAGCGGGGCGGTCTTTCAGCGGTAACGGTCTTTTACCTTGTTCACCGTGTCGTGATCGCCGGCTCATTGTAGGGACGTGCCGGCACCCCCAAATTTACCTCGCCGGGAAGGGTGCGAAGGAGATGAACCTAATGAACAACCACCTCATGCGAGCTGGCGCTGTCGCTTTGACGGTCGGCCTTTTCGCGGGCCTCGCTTGCGCCAATGCCGCTCCTCAGCTGCCCTTCAACGGGGTCGCCAGTAACGCTTCGGCGGTCGAGAACGTCCGGTATCGCCACCAGCATTACGCCCCTTCCCAAAACTATGCCTCTAGCTCTTACCGCTATCGGCCTTATGCGTCGGGCGGCGACGAGTATCGCGAGCTGCAGCGGCTGTTCCCCGAGACCAACTGGCCGCCGAGCCTGCGCTATTACGAGCGCTAGGCGCTGGGGGCTGGTGTCTCAGTCGCGATTTGCGGCGATTTGCCGGGATTTGTGGGGATTTGCCGATTGACGCGGTGATAGCCGGTGACGCCTCCGATCAGGGGCGGCTTCCGGTCGTCCCGCGTCTTCCGCGCGAGTTTGCCCGAGAAAGCGTCAGGCCGCGTCGGCTTCTTCCAGCTCGCGGAACATTTCCGCGGTGATGGGCTTCGGCTCGGCGAAGAGATAGCCTTGCGCAAGCTCGATGCCATAGTCCATGACCTTGGCGACGCTCTCCTCGTCCTCCACCTTCTCCACGATCAGCTCCAGCCCGAAGGGTTCCAGCGCGTTGCGCAGATCGGCGGCGCGGGCGCCGGTCTCCTCCATGCCGCGCAGGAACGTCGCGGCCTCGATCTTGACGAAGCGGAAGTGCCGGTCGCGGAGCGCGGCGAAATCCACGTCGAGATCGGCCACGTGGTCGAGCGAGAAGCGGAAGCCGAGCGCGCCTAGCGTATTCAGGCTTTCCAGCTCATTGGAACTCAAGCCCCGGATGGCCTGCTGGCTCACCTCGAAATGGAGGCTGTCGCTCAGATTGCTGTTCTCCTCCATGAACTCGACGAGCTCGGGGAAGAAATCCGCATCGAGCAGCGAGTGCACGGAGATGTTGCAGAAGATGCCCTTGATCTTCGAGCCCTCGGGCAGCCGCCTCAGCGTCTGCACGCTTTTCACCAGCATGACGTTGTCGATCAGCGGCATCAGCCCGGAGCGCTCGGCCACGGGGATGAAGGTGCCGGGCAGGATGAGGCCTTCCGCCTTGGTCCGGATGCGGGTGAGCGCCTCGTAATAGCGGAGCTTGCGGTCGGGCAGCGTCACGATCGGTTGCAGATAGAGGTCGATGCGGCTCCGCTCGATGGATTGGCGCACGATGTCGACCAACTCGTCGTCCGGCTCGGGCTCGACCAGGTCCAAGGCCTCGGCCACGACCTCCCCGGAGGCGCTCAGGGCCTGCGCCGGCTCCTCGACAATAGCGATGGTCTCGCTCACGATCACGATGGCATCCTCGTCGAGAGAGATGGCATCCTCGTCGAGATAGATGGGCTCGGCCGCGGGCAGATATATGACGGCCTCGGCCGCGCGCACCGGCTCCGGCTCCTGTTCTTTGTCGCCGGTCCCCGCCGCGGCAGCCCCGGTGAGCTCGCGCGACAGCTGCTTGATCAAGCCTTCGAGCTGCCGGAGCTCGGAGCTGATCTTGTCGCGCTGGCCGTGCGCCTCGCTTTGCAGATTGGAATGGAGCGTCTCGATGCGGCTGTGCAGCTCCTCCAGATCGTTGGCGAGGCGGTCGACCCGCTCGGTGGTGCCGCTGCCATCCGCCCCGTCGAAATCGCTCACCGCCCGGTCGAGGCGCTCGACCCGGTCATTCAAGAGGTCGAGACGCGCCACGTCGTCCTCGACCTGGTCGATGCGCTGTAAATCGGCATCGATCATCTGCAGGGCTTCCTCGAGCTCGTCCAGCCGTCCGGAGACGGGGGCCGAGCGGGCGCCGCGCGTCACCACGAAGTGGCAGGACGCCATCACCAAATAGAGCGCCGCGGCGGCGATCAGGGCCGGCACCACATCGACGCCGGAATGGACGATCAAACCCACGGCAAACGCTGTGGCGGTGACGGCCATGGCGAGGAGGACGACGACGTCGAGCAGCAGCAAACGTCGCGCGGCAGCGTTCCGGTTAGAGGCCATGGCGATTCACGTTCGGCTCATTGGCAATCCCGCGCCAAGATGGGACGCGAGACCCCGTTAGGCAACAGCAATTTGGCAAGCCCGATGCCTTGTTGATAGCAGCCAAGCCGGCTTGCGCCAAGGGCGCTTGGACTCGCCAGCCCCTCACGCCTGGAGGTATGCTCGCCGATGATGCGGAACGTGGCTTGTCATGCATGCAACACTCCAAGCCGCTATAATATCAGCCTTGGCATCGATCTCATGCACACTGGTGGCGCAGCGAGATAATCCAATGGAGGATCACATCATGACGTTCAGGCAAATGGCGGTGGGGGCATTGGCGCTTGGGCTTGCAAGCTTCGCGGGCGCCGTCAGCCGCGCTGAGGAGCCGCCCCGGCCCGACCAACTCGTCGATGCATTGAACGGGGTGTTCGGCAAGCATCCCGGCGCGCGGGCCGCTCACACCAAAGGCATCTGCCTGACCGGCAACTTTACCCCGTCCTCGGATGCGGCCGGCCTCTCCAAGGCACCGCAATTCGCCAAGCCGGTCGGTGTCATCGGACGGTTCTCTCTGGGCGGCGGCAACCCGCAGGCGCCCGACAATGCTCAGGACAATGTGCGTGGCCTTGCCATCAAGTTCGATCTCGGCGCGGCGGGGAACAGCGACCTCGTGATGATCTCGGCCCCGGTCTTCTTCGTGAAAACGCCGGCGCTGTTCGTCGAATTCCTACAGACCGTCGGCTCGGGCGACAAAGACAAGCTCACAGCCTTTTTTGCCGCGCATCCAGAGTCGACGCGGCAGAATGCTTGGCTGATGTCGCACCCGGTGCCGGCAAGCTATGGCGGGGTGGATTATTTCGGCCTGCACGCCTTCACCTTCACCAACGCGGCGGGGGAGAGCAAGGTCATCAAATACAAGGCGATCCCGGAAGCGGGCGAGCTCGGGCTCACCCCCGACGAGGCCAAGCCCAAGGGACCCGACTTCTATGCCGATGAATTGAAGGAGCGCCTGGCCAAGGGCCCCATCGCGTTCGACCTCGTCGCCATTCTCGGCCAAAAGGGCGATCCGACCAACGATCCGACGGCCAGGTGGGACGACGAGGACAACCGTGCCACCGCGCCGCTCGGGAAGATCGCGATCGACGCCATCGCCCCCGACGCCACCTGCGCCGCCTTCAGCTTCCTGCCGGGCAATGTGCCCGACGGTATTGCCGGGCCGACGGACGACCCGATCTTTGCCGCGCGGTCGCCCGCCTATGTGGTGTCCTTGATCCGGCGCTCAACGCCGCAATAGCAGGAAATCTTCTTCCATAAGCCTTGCCCCCACGCCAGGCCCGTGATGAGCGACAACGACATCTCCACCCCAAATATTGCGGCTTCTATCGGGGCTTCGACGGCCGCCGTCGAACGCGTGGACATCTGGACTGGGCTCACCTACGACGTGCTGGTCCGCGCCTTCGAACGCGAGCTCGGGCACTGGGACCCGGCCGCTGGAAACCTTCTCGTGGAACGACAAGCTTCATGGAGCGCCGTTGAACGGGACGTCGAGCGCATGGCGGGCCCGCACGGCCTGATGATCTTCTTTCGCGTGAATCAGGGCGCGGTTACGTCACTTTCGGGCAAAGTGAAGCGGTGTTCGCTTTATCTCGTCGGCAATCCGGTCATCGCGAATCAAATCCTCAGCATCGATCTGCGCGCGAGCTTCTATGTGCCCTTCCGCGTCTGTCTCTACGGCGCCGGCGATCCCGGCGGCGCCGTCATCTCCTACGATCGTCCGTCCTCGTTTCTGGGCCAGCTCGGACGGCCGGAGCTGAAGGAGATCGGCGCGCTGCTGGACCAAAAGATCGATGGCGTCGTCGACGCCTTACGCAAGAGCTAAGGCAAGATCTAGGCCGTGAACCCATAAATTGTTGCCGGCAGAACGTCCGTTATTGCAACAAACTGACGCCCATCGCTCCCGCGATCAGGCGGAAATCATCCACTGAGATACTAAGGACGCCGAAGCGAAACGGATAGGCCCAGTTTCTTTTGTCCTTCATGAAAGCGAGTTGTTCGATCAGCGGTCGCACCGACGCCGGATGTGCGTCGAGGAACTCGACGTCGCGGCGCATCGGTGCAAAACCGCCGCCCATGTCGACGGTGTAGGGCTCCGCATCTTTGACCCGGCCGATTGCTGTGAACATCTGAACCGGCTCTCCACCACGCATCTCTGAACGCGGCGAATAATAAGTAATCCAGTCGCCTGGCGATATTCGACGTATGGGACCGGATTTCCCATGGCACAGCTGGCAGAAGCTCCCATCGACGCCCTTGTGAACGTGATCACGAGAGGCGACACCGATCCAGTACTTCATATTGATGTGGCGGTCAGCAGTGGGCCACGGCTGACGTTGACGCGACCATCGGCACGGCTTCCTCTGGCAAATACAGTTTCTTCCACGCTGCAACCCCGCCAAACAGTTCCTTCACTCGATAGCCATGACTCAATAGGACGAGCGCGGACGTCGTCGCGAGGCTACACCACGTATCCCAGCAATAGAGCATGATAAGCTTGTCTTTTGGCAACTCGGCAATGCGCTGTTCCATTGTGTCAGTGGAAATTGCAACGGAGCCCGGAATACGCCAGGTCATCTGGGCGGTCGGGATCCGCACATCCACCAGCACGAAGTCGTTTTTGCCACCGCTTATCCAGGCGTCGACTGTCATAGGACTCGCATAAGCAGCCGCCTTCGCCCTGAAGTAGTCGGTTACGAGCGCATCCGTCGAAGTATTGGCCATATTTCACCTTGCATGATAATGTTAGGGTCCTGATACTATATAAGGTACCTGATATGTCGTCAAGCGTGGCTTCCGTGCGATCGAGGATTGGATACCTTCTGAAACAGGCGCAGCACGTCTTGCGCACGCGCATGGATGCGCAACTACGTCATCTTAAGCTGACGACGGGCCAGTATGCCCTGATGGTCGCCATCGAGGAGACGTCTCGATCCTCCGGAGCGGAACTGGCTCGACGCTGTTTCATCACGCCGCAAAGCGTCAACGGACTGATTGCAGGGCTCTTGGAGAGTGGCCTGATCGAGCGGAACCCATCAAAGACACACGGGCGCATCATTGAGATCGCCATCACGGAACACGGCCGAGCGCGTCTTCGAGAGGCGCATGCGTCGGTCCGCGCGATTGAAGCCACGATGCTGCATGGCATCGGGGTGTCAGATCGCCGCTTGATGGCAAACCTCCTCGGAACCTGTATCGAGAACCTTGGAACGCAAGGCGAGATCAAGTGAGTTGAGGACGTAAAACTAGATTGAGGATGTCAGAGCGAACGTCATTCCAACACTCCAACGCGGAACTTCCGAGCCCTGCCTCTTCAACCATGTCGGCCGGCCGCCTCGCGGTGCTGGTTCTGTCATTGCTCCCATTTTGCGGTGATCCTTGACAGGGTGAGGAGCTTGCCGCTATCCCTTGGCTCGGCCTTTGGCACTCGGGTTACTTGAGTGCCAACGGCCGCCACCCCATATCACCCGGCATCGGCATTTGCGAGGAGGAGAACTATGCAATTTCGTCCGCTCCACGACCGCGTCGTCGTGCGACGCATCGAGGAGGAGCTCAAGACCAAAGGCGGCATCATCATTCCGGATACGGCGGCGGAGAAGCCGCAGCAGGGGGAAGTGATCGCGGCCGGCCCCGGCGCCCGCGGCGAGGACGGCAAGCTCCAGCCCCTCGACGTGAAGAAGGGCGACAAGGTGCTGTTCGGCAAATGGTCCGGCACCGAGGTCAAGATCGACGCCGAGGAGCTCCTGATCATGAAGGAGTCCGACATCCTGGGCATCCTCGGCTGACGAATTCATTCTCAACCCTCAACCTTTCGAGACGCCGGCTTGGCCGGCTCCTTGAGGCGTGAGCGGCTAGAAATCAAACGGAGACACAGTCAATGGCAGCGAAAGACGTAAGATTCTCGACCGATGCCCGCGAGCGCATGCTGCGCGGCGTCGACATCCTGGCCAATGCGGTCAAAGTCACGCTCGGCCCCAAGGGCCGCAACGTCATCTTAGAGAAATCCTTCGGCGCCCCGCGCTCGACCAAGGACGGCGTGACCGTCGCCAAGGAGATCGAGCTCGAGGACAAGTTCGAGAATATGGGCGCGCAGATGCTGCGCGAGGTGGCGTCGAAGACCAACGACACCGCCGGCGACGGCACCACCACCGCGACCGTGCTCGCCCAGGCCATCGTGCGCGAGGGGCTGAAGGCGGTGGCCGCCGGCATGAACCCCATGGACCTGAAGCGCGGCATCGACAAGGCCGTGGCCGAAGTGGTCATCGACATCAAGAAGCGGGCCAAGAAGGTGAGCGGCTCCGCCGAGATCGCGCAGGTCGGCACCATCTCCGCCAATGGCGAGAAGGCGATCGGCGACATGATCGCCGAGGCGATGCAGAAGGTCGGCAATGAGGGCGTGATCACGGTCGAGGAGGCCAAGTCCTTCGAGACCGAGCTCGAGGTGGTCGAGGGCATGCAGTTCGACCGCGGCTACATTTCCCCCTACTTCATCACCAATGCCGAGAAGATGGTGGCCGAGCTCGAGAGCCCGTACATCTTGATCTACGAGAAGAAGCTCTCCGGCTTGCAGGCCCTGTTGCCGCTCTTGGAGCAGGTGGTGCAGTCGGGCCGTCCCCTACTCGCCATCGCCGAGGACGTGGAAGGCGAGGCGCTTGCCACGCTGGTGGTCAACAAGCTGCGCGGCGGATTGAAGGTCGCGGCCGTCAAGGCGCCGGGCTTCGGCGACCGCCGCAAGGCGATGTTGCAGGACATTGCCGTGCTCACCGGCGGCGAGGTGATCTCCGAGGATCTCGGCATCAAGCTTGAGAACGTCACGGTCGAGATGCTTGGGAAGGCCAAGCGCGTGACCATCACCAAGGACGACACCACCCTCGTCGACGGCGCTGGCAAGAAAGATGAGATCAAGGCCCGCATCGGCCAGATCAAGGCCCAGATCGAGGAGACGACGTCGGATTACGACAAAGAGAAGCTGCAGGAGCGGCTGGCCAAGCTCGCCGGCGGCGTGGCGGTGATCAAGGTCGGTGGCGCCACCGAGATCGAGGTGAAAGAGAAGAAGGATCGCGTCGACGATGCGTTGAACGCGACCCGCGCGGCGGTCGAGGAGGGTATCGTCCCCGGCGGCGGCGTGGCGCTTCTGTGGGCGGCGAAGTCGCTCACGGTCAAGGGCGACAACGCCGACCAAGAGGCGGGCATCAATATCATCCGCCGGGCGCTGCAGGCGCCGATCCGCCAGATCGCGGAGAATGCGGGCGTGGAGGGCTCCATCGTGGTCGGCAAGGTGACCGACCAGAAGTCGCCCTCCTACGGCTACGACGCCCAGACCGGCGAATATGTCGACATGATCGAGAAGGGCATCATCGACCCGGCCAAGGTGGTGCGCACGGCGCTGCAGGACGCGGCCTCCGTCGCCGGCCTGCTGGTCACCACCGAAGCGGGCGTGGCCGAGGCGCCGAAGAAGAAGGAAGAGCATTCCCACATGCCGGGCGGCGGCATGGGCGGCATGGACATGATGTAATCCACGCCATCACGAGCTCAGGATTACCCAGGGGCGGCCATTGGCCGCCCCTTTTTGCCGCAAAGTCGGCGGACGCGGCCTTCACCAGTTACGCAATGGTAATTGTTCCCGTGGCCCCGCACGCCCTATCCTCCATAAGCATGAAACGGTGAGGGTCAAAAAGGTCGGCATATGGCGAATTTTCGCAACTCGGCTAAGGAATTCAAGCGCATCGCGCTCCCCTATTTCCGCTCGGAGGATCGGTGGGCGGGGATGGGGCTGCTCGCCACCGTGATCAGCCTGCAGCTGTTCCAGGTGTGGCTAAATGTCCGTTTCAACGCCTGGTACAACAGCTTCTACACCGCCCTGCAGAACAAGGACTGGGACACCTTCATCTGGCAGTTCGGGGTGTTCACCGTGCTCGCCGTCTTCTTCATCATCACCGCGGTCTATCAAATCTATCTCCAGCAATGGCTGCAGATCAGGTGGCGGCGCTGGCTCACCCATCGCTATATCGGCCGCTGGCTCGGAGCCGGCACCCATTACCGCATGCGGCTCAAGGGCGATCAGGCCGACAACCCCGACCAGCGCATCTCCGAGGACATCCGCGACTTCGTCAATAGCACCCTCAATATCGGCATCTCGCTGCTTGGCTCGATCGTCACGCTCGTCTCCTTCGTGGTGATCCTGTGGAATTTGTCGTCGACGAGCCCGCTGATGATCGGCTCCCAGTCCTACGACATCCCGGGCTATCTCGTCTGGGCGGCGCTGATCTACGCGATCCTCGGCACCTGGGTGACCCATCTCGTGGGCCGCCCCCTGGTCAAGCTCAATTTCGACCAGCAGCGCTACGAGGCCGATTTCCGCTTCTCCCTCGTGCGCTTGCGGGAGAACGCCGAGGAGGTGACGCTGCTTGCGGGCGAGCCGGCCGAGGAGGAGCGCCTCTCCGACCGCTTCTCCCGCGTGGTCGGCAATTGGTACGACATCATGAGCCGGACCAAGCGGTTGACCTTCCTCACCGCCGGCTATTCGCAAGCCGCCATCATCTTCCCCTTCCTGGTGGTGAGCCCGCTTTATTTCGCCGGCAAGATGACGTTGGGCGGGCTGATGCAGGTCTCCTCGGCCTTCGGCCAGGTGCAAAGCGCGCTGTCCTTCTTCGTCACGGCTTACTCAAGCATCGCCGACTGGAAGGCGGTGCTGGACCGGCTGGCGGGCTTCGAGGCCTCGATCGATTGGGCCAATGGGCTCGATGCCACGGCGCCGCGGCTTGATCCGTCCAGCGATGGCAGCGAGGCGCTGGTGGCGGACGAGCTAAGCGTCGGGCTGCCCAATGGCCAGAAGATCGTGCAGGTGTCGGGGCTCAGCATCGAGCGGGGCGAGCGGGTGCTGGTGACTGGCCCCTCGGGCTCGGGCAAGACAAGCCTGTTCCGGGCGCTGGGCGGGGTCTGGCCGTTCGGCGCGGGCCAAATCCGCATTCCGCAAGGCGCGAGCCTGCTGGTGCTACCGCAGCGGCCCTACTTCCCGCTTGGCACGCTGCGCGGCGCGCTGGCCTATCCGGGGCCCGAGGCCGCGTTTGCTCCGGGGGAGATCGAGGACGTGCTCAAGGCCGTGGGGCTTGGCGCCTTCCGCGACCAGCTCGACGAGACCGCCTATTGGGCGGACAAGCTTTCGGGCGGCGAGCAGCAGCGGCTGTCGATCGCGCGCGCGCTGCTGCAACGGCCCCAATGGCTGTTCCTCGACGAGGCGACAAGCGCTCTCGACGAGGCGGCGGAAAGCGCGCTTTACCGCTTGCTGCTGGAACGGCTGCCGGACACGGCCATCGTCTCCATCGGCCACCGTGCGAGCCTGGTGCAGTTCCATGGGCGCTTCTTCGAGCTGAAGCCCCATGCGGCTGGCCACCACGCTCTCGTCGAGTCCGCGCGGCTCGATGGCGCTGCGGCGCGGGACGAGCTCGACCTCAGCCTGGCCTAATCCGCCGTCGCGGCACTGCGCTCAGTCCTGCGGCGCTTTGAGCTTGCAACCGCTGGACTCGTCCATGCCGTTCGGCTGGCGCCAGTCATTTGCCGGGAGGTCTGTGTATGTGCCGGCGAACTCCTGCTTCACCATGGTGAACTTGGTGGGCACGTCGGTACCCTGGCTGCCGAACTCCACGATCCAGAAATAATCATAATTCTCGCCGGGCCACGTCTCGGGCACCTGCTTGAACCGGTCGAGCTTCAGGAGCTGGCGGAGCGTCACAGCCTCGCCCGTGGCCTGCAGCTTCTTGTTGGCAATATGCTTGTGCTCCCACACCATCACCACCGTCTTGCCAGCATAACGGGGGTCGGTCATCACGTCGTGGGCCGCCTCTTGCGTGCGGTGGTTGAGCGCCTCGGTCTTTTCCTCGTCATCGGCATCCTTATCGGGCAGCGCCGAATAGAGCGTGAGCGGCTCTCCCCAGCTCGCGGCGGAGGGCGCGGCGAGCTCCAGCGTGTGCAAGGTGATGGCGAGGATCGCCGCCGGCTCCTCGCCGCTTGCGAACAGCGATTTGGCGGCACCGCGGCCGAGATAGGTGGCGGCCAACGCGTCCGCCCGCTCTTGGCCGATGCCGCACAGCTTGTAAGGGGTGGCCTTCTCGCCGTGGCGCAGGATGATGATGCGGGCCGGCGTGGCGGAAGCGGCGCCGAGCACCGCCAGCGACAGCAGCGCTGCGACCACGACGCGTATAGGCATGGGATCCTCCTCGCCGGCTTCTGAGCGGCAGCTCGAAGCATAACCTAATTATGAGCGCGACGCCGTCTGCGTAAGGAGGCGCTCGACAATAATATCGCGGAGCTTGGTTGCCTCAAGGCTCCACGCCGCGGCGCGTGACGCGAGCAAATGCGCTTGCGAGCGCAGGATCAGACCGTCCTGCAGCACCTTCAAATGATTGGCCCGCAGCGTCGTGCCGGTGGTGGTGATGTCGACGATCAGCTCGGCCGTCCCCGCCGCGGGCGTGCCTTCGGTGGCGCCCACGCTCTCCACGATGCGATAGCCGGCGACGCCGGCAGCGGCAAAGAAGCGGCGCGTCAGGTTCATATATTTGGTGGCGACGCGCAGCGGCCGCCCATGCTGCCTCGCAAATTGCGCGGCCACGTCGTCCAGTTCCTCCATGCGCGCCACGTCGATCCAGCAATCGGGCACCGCCACCACCACATCGGCGCGGCCAAAGCCGAGGGGCGCCAGGAACGCAACCGCCGCATTGACGTCGGGGAGCGTCTCGCGCACCAGGTCCTCGCCGGTGACGCCGAGATGCACGCGGCCGCCTTTCAGCTGATGCACGATCTCCGCCGCCGACAGGAACACGATTTCGACGCCGTCGAGGCCTGAGAGCGCGCCGCGATAGCCGCGCTCATGGCCGACCATGCGCAAGGGGAGCCCGGCGCGGGCGAAGAGCTCGGCGGCCTGGTCCTTCAGCCGTCCCTTGGAGGGAACGGCGATGCTGAGCTTCGGCGCGCCCATTATGAGGCTCCCATCACCGCGGCAAGCAGGCGCTCGGTGTGGATGGCCGAGCCGATGGCCGGCACGGGGGCGCGCGCGCCGAGGCGGGCGAGCAATCCGTCATAACGGCCGCCACCTGCCACCTGGCCTGCTTCGCCTTGGGCGCCCGTGCCTTTTGCGCCCGCCTCGATCTGGAACACCAGGCCCGAATAATATTCGAGGCTGCGGCCGAACTCCGTGGCGAAGGTGGCGGTGCCGAGATCGAGGCCGCTCGCGGCCAGCCGCTCGAAGCGCCGGACATGGGCGTGCAGTGCCGGCCCAAGGTCGAGGCCCGCGGCTTTGGCGATCATGGCGATGCGGTCGGCTGCCGCTAGCGGCGGCGCCGCGACCGCGAGGTAATAGTCGATGACGGTCGCGACCTCCTTGGGCAGGGGATCGGCGCGGAGATCGGCGGCGTGGTCGGCGAGCCGCGCCGCAATCTCGCCAAGGGTGCGGTTGCCGGTGAGCGGCAAGTGCTTGGTTTCAAGATAGGCCGCCACCAGCTCCTCGGCGCGCTCTGGGTCTTGGCCGTGCAGCGTCTCGGCCAGCGCGATCACATCCCCGTCGCCATTGGGCCGCTCGCCCTTGGCGAGGCGGGAGAGCAGCGCGTGGAAGGCGGGCGGGCGCCAGAAATAATGGCGAAGCTTCAGCCGCCAGCGCTCGGGCAGATCGAGTTCATCGAGGAGGGTGTAGAACAGCGCGATATCGCCGAAGCGGAGGCGAAAATCCTTGAGGCCAGCAGAGCGCACCGCCTCGACCGCCAGCAGCACCACCTCGCGGTCGGCGCCGTCGCGATCCTTCGCGCCAAAGCATTCGATGCCCGCCTGGCGGAACTCGCGCGGATGGGCGCCCCTGCCGCCGCCCGGCTGAAAGCGGAAGGCGGGGCCGTTATAGCAATAGCGCGCCTCCACATCGGCGGCCGGGTGGCGCTCCAGGTAAAGCCGCGACACCGGCACGGTAAGGTCTGGCCTTAAGCACAGCTCCTCGCCGGCGAGGTCGGTGAAGACGTAGGTGCGGCTCCTGATCTGCTCGCCCACCTCGTCCAGGAAAATGTCGGCGGGCTGCAGGATGGAGGGCGCAACCTGCTCGTAGCCCGCGCGCCGAAAATTATCGAGCAGCGTGGCAGCCTGGGTTTCCAGAGCCTCGAATTCTCGCGCCGATTCTGCGGTCATGGCTCACGCTTTGTGGCGGGCGAGGACGCCGCGGACTGCCTCGACGAGGTCGGCTTCGGGAACGGGGAACTGCGCCTCGGCCTGCTTCTTCAGATATTCGTCGCGATCCTTGATCGCCGTGAGTGTGGCGCCAAGGATCAAATCCTTGATCTGCACTTCGCCTTTGGCCTTCTCATCGCCGCCCTGGATAACGGCGCAAGGGCTGCCGCGCTTGTCGGCATATTTCATCTGCGCCTTCATGCCCGACTCGCCGAGATACATCTCGGCGCGGATGCCGGCCTGGCGCAAGGCGCTCGCCATGCGCTGATAGTCGGCGATGCGGTCGCGGTCGAGCACCAGCACGACGACGGGGCCGGAGGTGGCGCTGGATTTGTCTTGCCCGAGCAGCTGCAAGCCATAGAGGAGGCGCGACACGCCGATGGAGATGCCGGTGGCCGGCACCTTCTCTCCGGTGAAGCGCTCCACCAGGCCGTCATAGCGGCCACCGCTGACGACGGAGCCGAGGCGGATGGGCTGGCCGCGATCATCGGTGATCGGCGCCGTCAGCTCCGCCTCGAACACGGGGCCGGTGTAATATTCGAGACCGCGCACGACGGATGGGTCGGTGCAAATTCGATCGCGAGCATATCCTCCGGCCTCGACGAGTCGGCTGATCTCAACGAGCTCTGATAGGCCCGCGTCGAGGACTTCATTAGACTGCAAGCCATTCTTTCGAAGAAGGTCGTGTGTGACATAGCCAAACAAATCAATGGCGAGATAATTCGATTCAACGTGATCTAGATCACTAATGAACGTTCTATCCCGCTCAGCTTGGCCGGCGTGGCTAAGCGGCACCTGCCTAAGAGAGTCGGTTGGTATTAGGGGAGAACCTTGCCCAGGCCGGAATATCACGGTCAGGAGTTCGGCTAAGTCTTCACGCAGCCCGGCTCCCTTCGTAAAATCCCCGCTCTCGTCCTTGCGCCCTTTGCCAAGCAGCAGCCTCACGCCCTCCGAGCCTAATCGATCCAACTTGTCGATCGCGCGGAGCACCGTTAGCCGCCTAAGTGCGTTGGCGTCGCCGCCAAGTCCAACCGCCCCCAGCACGCCGTCCAAAACTTTGCGGTTATTGACCTTAACCACATATTGCCCGCGCGGGACGCCGAGAGCCTCCAGCGTATCGGCGGCGAGCATGCAGAGCTCGGCGTCGGCGGCTATTGATGCCGCGCCCACCGTGTCGGCGTCGAACTGCGTGAATTGGCGGAAGCGGCCTGGGCCCGGTTTCTCGTTCCGCCACACCGGCCCCGACTGGTAACGGCGGAAGGGCTTGGGCAAGTTCGCGTAGTTCGCCGCCACATAGCGGGCGAGCGGCGCGGTGAGGTCGTAGCGAAGCGACAGCCACGCCTCGTCGTCGTCCTGGAACGAGAACACGCCCTCGTTCGGCCGATCCTGGTCGGGCAGGAACTTGCCGAGCGCGTCGGAATATTCGATGGTCGGCGTGTCGAACGGCTCGAAGCCGTAGCTTTCGAACACCTGGCGGATGGTGCCGAGCATGCGCTCCGTCGCGCGGATTTCGTTCGCGCCCGCGTCGAACAGGCCCTTCGGCAGGCGGGCCTCGGGCCGGGCCGTCTCATCTTTTTTGTTCATGGGGAATAGCGGCTGATTGCAGGGCTCCAGCCGCGGCTTCTAGCCCATCACCTGAGGGCCAGCAAGGGAAGGCCTTAGGGATCAAGCGGCCACGGTCGGAAAGCGTGCCACGGCTCAAGCGGTCTCCAGCGCCGCCATCTCGATCAGCGTCTGGATCGGATGCACCTTGGCCTTCAGCGTCTCCAGCCCCTTGGGGCATGGGCCGCCGGTCGCCCAGTCGAG
>PLBV01000107.1:53256-61032 GCA_003135455.1 Hyphomicrobiales bacterium
AGCGAGCAGGCGGAATGATAGGCAACGCGGAGGCTCGTCCACATCAAGGGCGTGGCCAGCCCGATCTCCTCGATGAACTCGGTGACGTCGCGGGCGATGGAGGAGATCTGGCGCGCCCGGTCGGCATAGCCGCGGTCGCGGGCGAGCAGATGGCCGTAATCCTTGACCATGGTGCCGCAGCCGGACGCGGTGATGAGGACCGCGTCGATGCGGCCCTCGCGCATCGCCGCCGTCCAGGCATCGACGTTGCGACGCGCAAAGACCCGCGCCTCTTCCTCTTGGCCCAGATGATGGGTGAGCGCGCCGCAGCAAGCCTCATCCTTGACCAGCACGACCTCCACGCCGTGGCGCCGCAGCAGCCTGATCGCCGCGCGGTTGATGGAGGGCTGCAGCACCTCCTGCACGCAGCCGAGCATCAGCGCCACGCGCTTGATGCGGAGGATCTCGGGCTTGAACACGCCCTTCCATTTGCGGAGCTTGAGCCGCGGCGGGCGGGCCGGCACCAGCGCGAGCGCGGCTTTGGCGGGGGCGAAGTTGAGCTTGGCGAGCAGCCCGTGCAACGGCCGCGTGAGCCAGGCGAGCCAGAGCATGGCGCGGAAGCGNNCAGGTGGTCATGCAGGAGAGACAGGAGAGGCAGCGGTCGATATGGCGGGTGACGGGGCGCGTCACCTCGCCCCGCTCGAACATCTCCTTCATCAGATAAAGGCGGCCGCGCGGGCTGTCGCGCTCGTCGCCAAGCAGCACGTAAGTGGGGCAGGTGGCGATGCAGAAGCCGCAATGGACGCAAGCTTTGAGCATGGCTTCGGCGCGGGCGAGAGTCGGGTCTTGAAGCTGGGCTTCGCTGAAGTTGGTGTGCATGGTCGCTGAGCCTCAAATGCCTGGATACATGCGGCCGGGGTTCAAGATGCCGGCCGGATCGAAGGCCGCTTTCAGCTTGGCCGACAGCGACATGAGCGAGGCCTCCAGCGGCTGGAACACATCGACGCTCGCCCGCGACGCGGGCTCGGCGCGGATCAGGGTGGCGTGGCCGCCGAACTCGGCCAGCGTGCGCCTTATCTCGATGGCGCCGGCGTCGGAGGTAAGCTCCGTCTCGAGCCAGACGAGGCCGCCGCCCCAATCATAGACGGCGCGGACGTCGAGGGTGCGGGCGATGGTACCGACGAGCTTGGCGGCGCGGGAGGGCACCGTGGAGATGCGCCAGAGCGGCCGCTCGGAGCCCCGAAACATGACGAGCCGCTTGACCTCGCCCCAGAACCGGCGGGAGCGCTCGGTGTCGAGCTCGGCGGAAGGCGCGTAGGCCGCGAGCCGCTGCTTCAGCTTGGCAGTGCGGTAGCGGGCGGAGCTAGCGAAATTCTCGATCCTGATCGCCGTCACCGAGCCGCGTCCCTTGGCAATGTCCGGGTCGGAGAAACGCTCGGTGAGCGGGGCTTGCACATGCACGGTACCCGAGACCTCGAAGGGCGTGGCCAGACTGAGGCCCATGGCCTCCACCGCACTTGTGTCGGTCAGGCCGAAACAGAGGATCGTATGTGTCTCGGCCGGCGCCGGCAGCACCTTCATGGTGATCTCGGTCATCACCGCGAGCGTGCCCCAGGAGCCTACCAGCGCTCTGCCGAGGTCGTAGCCGGTCACGTTCTTCATGACGCGGCCGCCTGCCTTGAACGCCTCGCCGCGGCCATTCACCCCTCTCACCCCCAGCATATGGTCGCGGGCGGCGCCTGAGAGCACGCGGCGGCTGCCCGACAGGTTGGTGGCAAAGGTGCCGCCAATCGAGGCTTGGCCCTCCCCGCCTCCCAGCGCCGGTCCAAGATCCACCGGCTCGAAGGCAAGCTGCTGGTCATGCTCGGCCAGCAGGCGCTCGACCTCTGCGAGCGACGTGCCGGCCAGCGCCGACAGCACAAGCTCGCTCGGCTCGTAGAGAGTGACGTCGGCGAGGCGCTCGGTGCTTACGACGGAGCCCGTCTGCACCGGCCGCCCCACCCCATGCTTGGAGCCGCGTCCCCTCACCTCGATGGGCGTGCGCGCGTCGGCGGCCTCGGCCACCAGATGGGCAAGCTCGGCGCTTGAATCCGGAGCATGAAAGCCAAGACGCAAATTGCCGGTCATTTGAGATCGCGCCCTTCCAGCGGAAACACCTTGGCGGGATTGAGCAGCCAGGAGGGATCGAACGCGGTCTTCACCCGCATCTGCTGGGCGAGGTCGGCAGGGGTGAATTGCACCGGCATCAGGTCGCGTTTCTCGATGCCCACCCCATGCTCCCCGGTCAGGCAGCCGCCGAGGCTGACGCAGAGCTTCAAGATCTCGGCGCCGCACAGCTCGGCCCGCTCCAGCTCCGCCGGGTCGTTGGCGTTATAGAGAATGAGGGGATGCAGATTGCCGTCACCAGCATGGAAGATGTTGGCGACGTCGAAGCGGTAGCGCTTGCAGATGCGGCCGACCTCATGGAGCGCCTCGGGCAGCTTGGAGAGGGGGATCACCCCGTCCATGCAGTAATAGTCCGAGATCTGGCCGATGGCGCCGAACGCGGCCTTGCGGCCCTTCCAGATCAGCGCGCTCTCGGCCCCGCTCTGGCTCGCATGAATGACGAGCGGGCGGTAGCTTTCAGCGATCTCGGCGATGGTCTCGAGCAGCGTGGCGATCTCGTCCTCGGAGCCTTCGACCTCCACGATGAGCAGCGCCTCCACGTCGAGGGGGTAGCCCGCATGGACGAAATTCTCGCAAACATGGATCGCAGGCCTATCCATGAACTCGATGGCCACGGGCACGATGCCGGCGGCGATGATGCCGGCGACACAAGCGCCCGCCGCTTCGGCCGAGCCGAAGCCGAGCAGTATGGGCCGCGCCCCTTCGGGCATCTTGATCAGCCGCACCGTCGCCTCGGTGACGACGCCCAGCTGCCCCTCGGAGCCGACGATGAGGGAGAGGAAGTCGTAGCCCGGGGCATCGAGATAGTCGCCGCCGATATCGAGTATCTCGCCGTCCATGAGCACGATGCGGACACCTTGCACATTGTTGACGGTCACGCCGTATTTGAGGCAGTGAGCGCCGCCTGAATTGGTGGCGATATTGCCGCCCAAGGTGCAGGCAAGCTGGCTCGAGGGGTCGGGGGCATAGAAGAAGCCTTGCGGAGCGGCGGCCTGCGAGATGGCGATGTTGGTGATGCCGGCCTCGACCCGGGCCACGCGGTTTGCCGCATCGATGGCGAGCACACGGCTCATGCGGGAGATGCCGAGCACGATGGCGTCCTCGAGCGGCAACGCCCCGCCGCAGAGCGAGGTGCCGGCGCCGCGCGGNNAACTTGGCCATGCCGAGGAGGACCCCGTCGGCCAGCGGCAGGGCGCCACCCGACAGCGAGGTGCCGGCGCCGCGCGGCACCACCTTGATGCCGTTCTGGTGGCAGAAGCGGAGCACCTTGCTCACCTCCTCGGTGCTTGCGGGCAGGACCACCGCGAGCGGCAGGCAGCGATAGGCGGTCAGCGCGTCGGTCTCGAAGGTGCGCCGGCCTTCCGCATCGACGATCAACCCCTGCGCCGGCACGATCTTGGCCAGCGCTCTTATGATCTCGTCCCGCCGCGCGAGAATGGCGGGGTCAGGCTCACCGTTGGAAAGTTGCGGCATCGTCGCTCCGAGACTATCCGGCCCAAGCGTTGCTCCTTGGCGAGCAAAACCCAGAGGCCCAGTCTTTCGCATGAGCGAACCGCGCGGGCAATATGCCCTGTTCTCCCGTTTCCCCCATCAGTGCCCGGCAGGATCGATGGCAGTCCCTCCCGCTGAGATTCGAGCAATCGTGCTGCACTTAGTCACTATTCTGCGCCGTGGAGCTTCTGTTAGAGTTTCGCGTTAATACGGAGCTTTAGACTCCGCCGGGGTCGGAATGGAGCCAGGAAACTCCACTTTAAAAGGCAGTTCGAATGGGAGGACTGAGATGAGAAATGTGTTGCCGCTCGCCTTTGCCGCGGGCTTGATCTTGACCTTGACCGCGCCGGCCGCTTTCGCCGAGGGCGATGCCACCAAGGGCAAGGAAGTCTTCAAGAAATGCGGCCTTTGCCATCAGATCGGCGAGGGCGCCAAGACGCTGATCGGGCCCGAGCTCAACGGCGTGATCGGGCGCAAGGCCGCGAGCATTGCCGACTATCCTTATTCCGCTGGAATGAAGAAGCTTGGTGACTCCGGTTGGGTGTGGACCGAAGAGAATATCGACAAGTGGATCTCCGACCCGAAGGCCATGATCCCCGACTCGCCCATGGCGCTGGCGTTCGTGGGAATCCCGGAGGCCGCCGATCGGGCCGACGTCATCGCCTATCTGAAGAGCCCGGCAAAATAGGGCAGGCTGAGCGCTATCGCGTCAGGTTGAATCGCGACAGCGCGTCTCACCTTTTGATGGCCGCCGTGGCTGCCGGCTGCGGCGGCGCGCTTGCATGGGACACGCTGGCGTGGGACCGGAAGCTTTCCAGGTCGTCGAGCACCGCCTTGAAGAAGGCGTCGTGGTCCCCCTCCTCCTTGGCCACCTCCTCCCATGCGCCACGCAAGGCCGCGAGCACGTCCTCGGGCCAAGGCTCGATGCGCACCCCGTCCTTGGCAGCGAGATCGGCGAGCGCATCGGCCTCAAGATGCGGGCTTTCGGCAAGTGTGGTGAGCAGCATCGCCTTGCAGGCCGTCTCGAGCACGGCTTGCTGCCGGTCATCCAGCGCGCTCCACCGGTCCTTGTTGACGAGCAGCTCGAGCACCGTCTCGGGCTGGTGCCAGCCGGGCGCATAGATGAGCTTGACCTTCGCCTGCAGGCCTTGGCGCTGATCGACGGCGGGGGTGAGAAGCTCGGCTGCGTCGATCTCGTGCTTGTCGAATGAGGCGGCCACGGAGCCGCCCGGCACGAGCACGGTCTTGACGCCGAGCCTTGCCATCACCAGCGCGCCGGGGCCGAAGATGCGCATGCGCAGGCCATCCAGATCCGCCTTGCTGTGGATCTCCTTGGCGAACCAGCCGCCCGCCTCGGCGCCGCCAAAGGCGCAAGGGATGACATGCACCTTGAGCCCCGCTTGGTCGTACATCTGCTGGTAGAGCCTCGCGCCATTGCCGGCGAAGAACCAGTCCACATAGCCTTTGGCGTCGGGGCCGAAGGGAAAGCCCGCGAACAGCACCGCGGCCGGGAGACGCGCCGCCCAGAAGCTTGCCGTGGCGAACCCCGCATCGACGCTGCCGGCCCCGACCTTGTCGAGGATCTCCTGGGGCTGGATGCCGTCGCCCGGCTGCTTCAGGTCGAGCTCAAGACTGCCGCCCGTGAGCTGCTTGACGAGCTTGGCCAGCCGTCCCGCCGGCTCTCCGAGGCCGGGCAGATGGGTTCCGTAGACGATGGGCGTCACGAGGCGCAACGGCTCCGCCCTTGCTGCGGTTGCGACGAACACGATCAGCGCCACGAGCGCGACACACGTGGCTGCGGTCTTCACCTGCATCTGGCCCCTCCTCAGCCTCGCCGGTTTCTGATTTCCGGCCTTAGGGTTTCTTGCTTGCGGCTTCCGGTTTCCGGCTCCTGCCGTGCGGGCGGCGATGCTACATCGAGATCTCCATTTCCCGCCACCCATGCAAGCTTACCCCGATGATGACGGAACCGGCTGCCGCTAGAGTCTCGGCTAGGTTGGGCGGGGTCCAAGTGCGCGTACAGCGCCTCCTTCCGTTCCGGGCAAGCTTCTTGTATGGTGCAGCGCACTCGTAAGCGCCCTCACGCAATAAGAACGTTCCGGGGTAGGGCCTCTCGCGACGGGGTCGGAATTGCCCAACATGCGTCTTGCCGTATGGCTTATCGAGCGCCCGCGCTGGTTCAAGCGGGCGATGCTCATCACCAACGACCTGGCGATGCTGAGCATTGCGCTCTGGTCCGCCTATTCCTTGCGCTTGAGCCAGCTCTATGTGCCCGACACCATCGGCATGTGGCTGCTCATGGCGGCGGCCCCCCTTATCGGCATCGCCACCTTCCAGATGCGCGGGCTGTACAAGCTGGTCACCCGTTTCATCGGCCCGGAGGGCACCACCCGCATCTATATCGCGGTGATCATCGCCGTGCTCATCTGGACGCTGGTCGTGCTGATGTCCGGCATCCGCACCCATCCCCGCTCGGTGATCGTGATCTATGGCCTGATCGCCGCTGGCCTTATCCGCCTGAGCCGTCAATGGGCTGGCTATCTGTTGCTGAGGGCCGCACCCCAGCACAAGGCGGTGAGCTTCGATCAGCGCAAGCGCGTCATCATCTATGGCGCGGGCTCGCTCGGCATCCAGCTCTTACGCGCGCTAAATGAGACGGGCCAGTACAAGCTCGTCGCCTTCATCGACACCAATCCCTCGCTCGCCGGCCAGGTGGTGCACGGGGTCAAGGTGCTCAGGCCCGGCAAGATCGGCAATGTGATCGAGAAGCAGGGCGTGAAGGAAGTGATGCTCGCCATGCCTTCGGCGCTTCGTAGCGAGCGCCGCGCCGCCATCCGGGCGCTGGAGCCCTTCCCCGTGGTGGTGAAGACGCTGCCGGCGCTGGCCGAGATCGCGTCGGGCCGCGTCGAGGTGAGCGATCTCAGACCGATCGAGGTCGAGGACCTGCTCGGACGCGATCCGGTGGCGCCCGACCACAGTCTGCTGCTCGGCCATGTGCATGACAAGGTGGTGATGATCACCGGCGCCGGGGGCTCGATCGGGTCGGAGCTCACCCGGCAGCTGCTCAGCCTCGGACCCAAGGCGCTGGTCCTGTTCGAGCTGTCGGAGGTTGCGCTTTACGAGATCGAGATGGAAATCCAAGAGGACCAACGTCGGCGACAGCTCAAGGCCGGAGCCGACAGCCCCCCCATGACGAGAGTCATTCCGGTGTTGGGATCGGTGCTCGACCGCAAGGTCGTGGCCCGCGCCATCCGCGACTTCGAGGTCGAGGTGATCTATCACGCCGCCGCCTATAAGCATGTGCCGATCGTCGAGCTGAACCCCTTCACCGGCCTGCAGAACAACACCTTTGGCACGCTGGTTCTGGCCGAGGCCGCCAGGGAGCTGGGCGTGGAGCGCTTCGTGCTCGTGTCGAGCGACAAGGCGGTCAGGCCCACCAATGTCATGGGCGCCAGCAAGCGCTTGGCCGAGTTGATCCTCCAGGCGCTGGCGCAAGAGGGCGGAAGCCCCACCCTGTTCACCATGGTCAGGTTCGGCAACGTGCTCGATTCCTCGGGCTCGGTGGTCAAGCGCTTCCGCAGCCAGATCCAGCATGGCGGGCCGGTCACCGTCACCCACCCGGAGATCATCCGCTACTTCATGTCGATCCCCGAGGCCGCCCAGCTCGTGATTCAGGCCGGCGCCATGGCCACGGGCGGCGAGGTGTTCGTGCTCGACATGGGCACCCCGGTGAAGATCGCCGACCTCGCCCGCACCATGATCCATCTCTCCGGGCTCGAGGTGCGCGAGGAGGCCAACCCCGAAGGGGACATCGCCATCGAATTTGTGGGGCTGAGGCGCGGCGAGAAGCTCTATGAGGAGCTGCTCATCGGCGAGACCACCACCGGCACCAGCCACCCGCGCATCTTCAAGACCTCGGAGCCGATCATGAGTTACGAAGACCTCGCCGCGGCGCTGGAGCGTCTCGACGACGCGATCCAGCGGCAGGACGACGTCGAGCTGCAGGACATGCTGCGCGCCACGGTCGAAGGCTATGTGCCCGCCAGCCTCGGCCACCTCGCCCCCAAGGAAGAATGGCAGACGGTCTCGCGCACACTGCATTGAGGCGGCACCACTTGTGGCGGCACCACTCATGGCGGC
>PLBV01000075.1:0-20760 GCA_003135455.1 Hyphomicrobiales bacterium
ACTAATCGCTCGATTGGCTTGATTGCTTTCATTGTCAGTGCCCATGCGGGTGCGGACATGCAAAGTCTATAAAAGACCAGATTTCGCTCACCGCCCTTCGCTGGCCTGGTGATTTTGGCGGAGCGCCCACACCCGATCCCATCCCGAACTCGGCCGTGAAAGGCTCCAGCGCCGATGGTACTGCGTCTCAAGACGCGGGAGAGTAGGTCATCGCCAGGCTTGCCAAGGGCGGCCCGAAAGTTCCGGCGGCAAAAGCCGCCGCATCGAGATTCCATTCCCCTCTTCATGATCGTTGGTTTCACCACGAGTGGTTTCACCAACACGAATGCGAAAAGCCGCCGCCGGTTCATTCCGCGGTGGCTTTTTTGCGTTTAGGCTTCGGCCCATGGCCAAGCGCAGCGCCGGCATCTTGATGTATCGGGGCTCCGGGCCTGAGCTACGGGTCCTGCTGGTGCATCCCGGTGGTCCGTTCTGGGCGAAGAAGGACTCGGGCGCCTGGTCGATCCCCAAAGGCGAATACGACGCGGAGGAAGAGCCGCTCGCCTGCGCTATCCGCGAATTCGAAGAGGAGCTGGGGCGTCGGCCGCAAGCTGCGGGCGCCTTCCTCGAGCTCGGTGAGCTGGTTCAGCCGAGCGGCAAGGCGATCACCGCTTATGTCGTTGAAGGCGACTTCGACCCAAGCCGTCTCAAGTCAAATCTGTTCGAGATGGAATGGCCGCCGAAGAGTGGGTGTGTCCAATCCGTCCCCGAGGTTGATCGCGCCCAATGGTTCACGCCGGCCGAGGCCAAGGCGAAGATCCTGCCCGGCCAAGCCCCTTTCATCGATCGCCTGCTGGCCCTCCTTGAGGCCCAGTAGCTGACCATCCGGTAAGCAGCATTGCCAAACATATAGGCACCGGAGTCTCCTGCCGTTGCGCTAATCATTTGTCATGCGCTCGCTTAAAGGGGCGGCTTCGACGCTTCGACTTTAGTATCGCCCATGAACACGCTGCTCCGTTTTCCCGCGCGCAATCTCATCCTCGTCACCCTGTTCATGCTGGGCGTGGTCGCGAGCGCGACCGTGGGCTACTACGTGCTGGCCGGCTGGAACTTCCAGGATTCTCTCTACATGGTCACGCTCACGGTGTTCACCGTGGGCTACGGCGAAGTGCATCCCATCGATACGCCGCTGTTGCATGGGCTGACGATAGGAACCATGATCGTGGGATGGACGGGCATGATCTTCTTCACCAGTGCACTGGTTCAGTTCTTGACCATTGGTCAGTTGCGGCAACTGTTGGGCGTAAGGCGCGTGCAAACCGAGATCGACAAGCTCAGCAATCACATCATCGTTTGCGGTTTTGGCCGCATCGGCGTGGCGCTGGCCCAAGCCCTTCGCGATGGAGCGGCTCCTTTCGTCATCCTCGAGCAGAACGACCGGCGGGTCGCCGAGGCCAGGGATGCCGGCTATCTTTGCCTGCAGGGTGATGCACCAACGAGGNNGCGCAAGCTGCTGCATGCTGGCGCCAATAAGGTCGTGCTGCCGACTCATATCGGTGCGGAGCGCATCGCCGAGATCATCCTGTTTCCCGAGACCTCACGCTTCATCCGCGATTCGGAGCGGATGCGCGAGCTTGAGCGCACCTTGCGCAATCTTGGATTGGCCATGGAGGTCGTCGTGGTGCCGGAAAAGGGGGCATTCACCGGCCTCTCCATCGAGGAGGTCGAGAACCGCGCGCGCGGTGCCTTCTTCGTGGTGCAGCTCAACCGCCGCGATGGCGACGCCATCACCCAACCAGACAAGACCTTGCGCATCGAGCCTGGCGACGGCGTGGTGATCGTGGGGCGGAGCGGTCAAGCGATCAGCGCCTTGTTTGCCGCGCCTGCCGAGAAGGTGCGCGCGGGGCGCACCACCTATTGAGCGAGAGCGCACGTCCCACAATCCTCTGCAGCCTTCACTCCGGACTTGGCCGGGCTTGGCGAGCGGGTGGTGAGCTTGGCGAGACCTAAAAAGGCTGCGGCGCTTCGGTGAAGTGGCCGGAGACGTCGCCAACCAGCGTAGGCTCATAGATCGGTAGCCGGTGCGGCTTGGCGCCTGCCACGTTGTTGAGCTTGTCGATGTCGACCCAGAACACGTTGGGCGTGACGGTGGTCTCAACCGCATAGACGCGATTGGTCAGGTCCATCACCGACCGCCACCAGGTGGGATAGGTGCCGGACACCCCGATATAGGGCGAGCCGAATGGCACCGACACATTGTTCATGATGCCCATGATGTAGGCGATGGACTTCGCTGGATCGTCCGTCTTCGGCAGATATTTCAGCGAATAGGCCGCGCGCACAAAGCGCTCGTCCGGCTGGATGCCGCCGGGGAGCTCGGTGATGGTGCCGCCCCACTCCTTGTAGCGGAGCAGATTGGCGATCTGCTGGTCATAGGTGGGCTCGTTGGTCATGACCTGGTAGCGCTGGCCCATATGGACCACGGCATGACCATCCACGAACTCTATGATGGCTGAGCCCTTATCGATATCGGAAAGGGCGAGATGAACCGGAACGCCGTCCTTGTAGGGGCCGAACGATGCCTCGATGATCTGCGCCTGGTCCAGGCCCGCGATGGCTTCGCGCACTGTCTTGAAGTTGTCCAGGACGTATTGCGTCCAGAGCCAGAAGGCGACGCCCGGCCGTTTCGGATCGCGCGCCTCGAATTGGGAGTCACCCAAATAGAGCAGGTGGGCGGCAAGACCCTGATCGTTGACGCCCTCGGCGGCGCCCTTGTCATAGGCGCCCATCACCACGCTGGCATATTTGGAGGTCCAGGTCGCCGGATTGTCCGCCACGGCGCCGGTCCGCGTGAGACCGGGCGGCATGGCCCACAGGCACTTCCTCGAAGGGGGCGTCCCAATCCAGCGTGCGGCCGACCACCTTGACCGGGTTGTCGTTCCAGAACACCCGCGAGCATGCCGATGCGGGCCGAGGAACCGCGCCGATCAATCCGGCAGCCGCTGCGCCGCCAAGCAGCGCGCGGCGCGAAACTGTCATGCTCATGCTCGCCTCCTGTGGTGGCTTGTAGGGTGTCTTGGACTGGGCGCTAGCGCGCTATCGCGTCAGGTTGAATCGCGACAGCGCTCTAGCTTTTTGTTGGAGCATGATCTTTTCGGAAAACCGGTTCGCACTTTTCCGGATCATGCTTTAGCGCGGTTGGTCCAAGCTCCACCTTTGCGTGTGTCTAACGATGGGTGGGTAAAGGGTTTCCCTGGTGGCGCCTCTTTGGACCGCTTTCTCGCAGGCGATGGTTAGAATTGGGTGGGGTCTGCCACTTCAATTCCAGACAATTTTGGCGCGAGCTTCTCGCGGGCGCTCGGGCGAAGGCTCCCGCAACGCTCCCCGCTTTTCATTTGCCACCGGCTCGCGCTACCATGTCGGTTAACCCTGGCCACGGCCAGCCCGTCTCGCAACTGCTTTGCTCCCCACGTCCATTTTTGTGACATCAACCCATGTGCCTAATGGATCGAAGCTCCGGCGACGCAGACAAGGAACCGGCGCGGAGCTGGACGAGGGAGCTCGCACGGGGGCCCATGACGCTTGACGGGGTGAGGGCGCGGCGCCTGGCAATGCCGCTTGCGGCCGTTGCCACGACCGTTGCACTCCTGATCGGCACCGCCGGGCTCTTGGGCTCGGCGGGCAAGGCCCGCGCCGATCCCCTCAATCCTTTCAGCGTCTTCACCGACAGCGGTCCAGTCAACCCCGAGGAGAAGGCCCGGCGCGACCATGTGCGCACCGAGCTCTACGAGCGCTACAGCCCCGACTACGCCATGTCAGTGCCCTTCGTGAGCGAGGCGAGCATCACGGCCCTGCAACAGGCGATCGACAAATATGAGCGCATCGTCCAGGCAGGCGGGTGGCCGACTGTCGGCGACAAGGTGACGCTCAGACCCGGCGACACGGGTTCGGACGTCGCCGCCATCAGGCGGCATCTCATGATCGAAGGGGATCTGCCGCGGGACTCAGGCGGTGGCCCGACCTTTGACAATGACTTCCTCGAGGGACTGGCGCGCTTCCAGGTCCGCAACGGCCTCCGCGTCTCCGGCTTCGTCGACTCGCGCACACTCGTCGCCCTTAACGTGTCGGCGGGTGAGCGGCTGCAGCAGCTGAAGACCAACCTCGGACGCGTCCGGGATCTGATGAAGATCAACCACGCGCCTCGCTACGTGCTCGTCAATGTACCCGCCTTCACCGCGCAGGCCGTCGAGAAGGGGACGCTGGCGCTCTCCAGCAATGTGGTGGTGGGCAAGCCGGCGCGCGCGACGCCGGCCGTCTCGGCAAGTATCGTCGAGGTCAATTTCTATCCCACCTGGAGCGTGCCGGAGACGGTCGCCCAGCAAGACCTCATTCCGAAGATCCGGAAGGACCCGAGCTATTTTACTGAGGAGCATTTCACCGTCATGCCGGATTGGAAGGCGCAGCCGCTCGATCCCGCGACGGTCGATTGGAACTCGCCGCAGGTGGTGAGCTACAAGTTCCGTCAGGAGCCGGGCACGTTCAACGCGCTCGGCGTCGTGCGCATCAACATGCCCAACAAATACAGCGTCTATATGCACGACACGCCGCTCAAGCAGCTGTTCAGCCAGTCGGCGCGCGCCTTCAGCTCGGGCTGTGTGCGGGTCGAGAAGGTGCTCGACCTCGTCACGTGGCTGCTCAGCGCGCAGAAGGGCTGGGACCTGGCCAAGGTCCAGGCAGAGGTCGATCGCGGCGAGCGGCTCGACGTGAAGCTCGCCAAGCCGGTGCCGGTGCATTTCGTCTATCTCACCGCGTTCGCCAACGAGACAGGCATGGTGCAGTTCAGGCCCGACATCTACGGCCGCGACGCGCCCGGCGCCGATGACCCGGACGACCAGCAGAATGCGGTGGTCGCCCAGCAGCGCAGCGCCGTCACGCCGTAGGACACCGCCGGATGGTGCCGGGCCTGCCGCTGGAGGGGTCATAAGGTCGCCAGACATTTCCACCTCGCGTTGAAGCCCGCGGAGTGAGACCCTTGGCGGGCCTTCCGATCTTCCCCTTCCGACGGCTTCAGCGACGGACCGCCGCGCGCGACATCACGGCGCAAGACATAGACCCGGACGCGGCTTACACAGCGTCCATGGCGAGTCGTCCCTCGAACGTGAAGCGCAGTGCCGAGTTGGGCCGAGGTGTCCGGTCGGAACTAGGGATGTGCAGACTCACCAAACTTCGCATCGTCGAGATCGGCGTGGCACTTCTGCTCACGCTCGCCGCCCTGGTGTTCGTGGGTCTCACGGCGTGGGCAGCCGAGCAGCTCAGCCTCAAGGTGACCAATGCTTGGGTGAGGCCTTCGGTTGGCCAGAGCACGACGACGGCGGCCTACATGACCATCGCCAATGACGGCGAGGCCGACGACGTGCTGAAGAGCGCGCGTTCGCCCACGGTCAAGGACGTGGAGATGCATCAGACGACGATGACGGCGGAAGGCGTGATGCAGATGCGTAAGCTCGAGGAAGGCCTGCCGATCCCTGCGGGCGGCTCGGTGGAGCTCGCGCCAGGAGGCGCGCATCTGATGCTGATCGGATTGGACGAGCCGCTGCGGGCAGGCGATGAGGTGACCGTGACGCTCGAATTCGCCAAGGCCGCCCCCATCGAGGTCTCCGTGCCAGTCACTGGCGCGCAACCGACGACATCGGGCAAGGACTAGACAGCAGATCAGGACTCGCTCCGCGGGTCCTCGCCGTCGTCGCCGGGTCTGGCGCGCGACGTCGCGGCGAAGCGTTCGGCGCGCGCGCGGTGGTGTCTTATCCACTCCGAGCTGTGGGCTAGGATGCGCGACGCCTGCCGGCGGATGGCGCCCGTCCCCGCCACTGCCAGGTCGTGCCACCTCGCATCGTCACCCAGCCTT
Organism: Hyphomicrobiales bacterium; assembly: GCA_003135455.1. Lineage (GTDB taxonomy): Bacteria > Pseudomonadota > Alphaproteobacteria > Rhizobiales > Methyloligellaceae > Methyloceanibacter. The sequence continues at coordinate 5,885 of PLBV01000075.1, forward strand.
GCGCCCAAAAGCCCAAATACCACCCAATGCAGCAGCGCCACCATGAGCGCCATGAACACGCCTGCAAACACCACGTCGCTCAGGAAATGGCCGCCTTCGCCGATGCGGATGAAGCCGATGAGGGCACCGGCGCCAAGCGTTGCACCCATCAGCATGGCGCGGCGGCGTCGCGCCAGCATGGCAAGCGCGAAGCCAAGCGCAAACACCGAAGACGCCTCGCCGCTCACGAAGGAGCAGTTGTGGTCGCATTGGCCAGAGCGCTCCAGCACCGGCGTGAATTGATTAGGACCGCCGAATTCGACGATTTGCAACGGCCGCGGCCGTTCCCAATTGTCCTTCAGCACCGAGTTGGCGATGAGCCCCGGCCCCAGCGCCAGCACGAGCACGAGGAACAGCCATTGCGGTAGCCCGAAGCCGAAGAGATGGCGCCGCGTGGCGATGGCAAGGATGAGGCCCACCACCGCCGCGGTCCCCGCCATCCAGGTCAGCAGCGTGAACAGGCTGCGGAGATTGTCGGCAAGATTGGAGCCGTTCAGCCAGAATTGGCGCGGGCCCAGATTGAACAGGCGGCTTACGGCCATGTCGATGCCGGGCCAGCCGACAAAGACGATCGCGGCGATCACGCCCACGAGGCCTGCGACGGCTGCAAGCTCGAGCCGCGCGCGGGCATCCGCATCTGACTGGGGAGGTCCTTGATCGCTCATCACCGCGCTACTCCCGGCTCGGTCAAGACATAGAAATGCGCCATGCGCGCGGGCGCCCTGGAGGGGAAGCTGTCCTCTTCAACCATGGTGACGGTGCCGAATTGCTGCACAATCGGTCGCGGGGGCTTGCGCAGGCTGACATAGAGCAAAGGCTCCGGCGTGCTTGACGTGTAAGGCCGCGTCATCTCGAAATGATCGCGAGGGACCGGCCCTCGCGGCCAGACCGCGATGGGGATCTGAGTGTCGCGAAGATAATAGAGAAGCTCGGCCGTCAGCTCGCGGTTGTCGGTCAAGATCGCCTTGGCGCCCTGCGCCGCCATCAGCCGCTCCGCCCGCTCTGCGAGCTCGCGCCAGCCGAGCACGCGGACAAGGGGGTTCGACTTCGGTTCCCCAAGGCTTGCGAGCGTCGGGGCAAAGATCGGCGCCGAAGCGATGGCAATCGCGGCACAAAGATGCAGTCCAAGGGAGATGCGGAAAAGCCGTGGGCGTTGGCGCAACAGCAGGGCGGTCAGAAGGATCGTGGCCGCCGGGTACGCGACCGCGGCCCAGTTGGCAAGCGCGCGCGAGAGGAGTGCCTGCAGCGTGATCAAGACGAGCACGGGAAGGCAGAAGATGAGCAGTCGGCAGTCGGGCTGATCGCAGCCTGAGCCGAAGGCGCGCCAGGCGATGAAAAGCAACGCGGCAAACAGGATCGGCCCAAAGGTGCCGAACTGCGCGCTGCACCGACATGGACGGGCAGGCCGTGCCAGCTGGCATTGGCCGCGGTATGAGAGAAGGTGGCAAAGCCGTTCTCTGCATTCCACACCAGGTTCGGCGCGAGGATGGCAAGCGCGAGGATGAGCGCTACGAGCCCGCGGCCGCCTCCAAGCGCCGACCGTGCCTCCTTGTCGCGCCAGGCATCGATGCCGGCGCAAAGCAGGAAATAGATGGCCGCATATTTGGCCAGCAGGCCGAGCCCAAGGCTTAAGCCGACCAGGATCGCATAGCCTAAGCGGTGCGTCTCGACGAGCTTGATCCAGCCGTAAAGTGCGATGGTCCAGCAGGCGAGGAGCGGCACGTCGGTGGAGATCAGCCCAGAGGAGAACGACACGCCCGGCAGGGTGGCAAAGACGATGGCCGACCAGAAGCCGATGCGGTCGTCATAGCGCGCGCGGCCGGCGAGAAATACGAAATAGGAGGTTACCACGTAGAGGATGGGGGCCGGCGCGCGGACGCAAGCTTCGCTGTTGCCGCAGACATCGGTCGCGGCGCGGATGATCCAGCCGATGAGCGGGGGCTTGGAAAAATAGCCGAAGGCGAGCTCGCGCGACCAGGCCCAATATTGCGCCTCGTCGAAGAAGAGATCGGTCCTGGCTAGGATGACCGCAAGCAGCCTGAGCCCGAGCAGGGCCCCGAGAAAGAAGAGCAAGGCGGTCCCATAGTCGGGCGCGCGGGGGCGACGCGAGGTGGCAGGGGCGGCGGCCTCTATGGCTTTGGCTTGGGTCACGGCAGCGCTCGGTGGGGGGATCGGTGCCCCGTTTACAATGTTGTGCGTTGCAGTGAAAGCTTGATACTCATGCCTTGTGCCGCAGGCGCTGTTTTGCCGCCCCATCCAAGAGTTTGCCCATGCGAATCTCCGTCGTCATCCCGGCCTACAACGAGGCGCGCAATATCGGCAGGCTGGTCGAAGAAACCTATGCGGTCGTGCCCGCTCCGGCGCTGCAGGAGGTGATCGTCGTCGACGATGCAAGCGATGACGGCACGGGCGCCGAAGTGAAGGCGCTTCTCGCCAGTCATCCCTCCTTGCGCTACCTCCGTCACGCCCGTCGCGCCGGTCAAAGTGCTGCGCTCCGCGTTGGCGTCATCGCGGCGAGAGCGCCGGTGATCGCCACCATGGACGGCGACGGCCAGAACGATCCGAACGACATTGCCCGGGTGCCGAGGCTGGGCGCCGACGGCGGAGAGCCCGCATTAGTGTGCGGCATCAGGACAGGCCGCCGCACCACGGGCTCGCGCAAGGCCGCCTCGCGCTTCGCCAATTGGATCCGCGACAAAGTACTTGCCGATGATTGCCCCGACACGGGCTGCGGGCTCAAGCTTTATCGGCGTGAGGCCTACCTGGCGCTCCCCTATTTTACCAGCATGCACCGCTATTTGCCGGCATTCTTCCTCACCTACGGCCACGAAATCGCCTTTGAGCCGGTGAACGATCGCCCGCGGCTTAAGGGCGCATCGAAATACACCAATGTCGGGCGCGCCCTGATCGGGCTATATGACCTCGTGGGCGTGAGCTGGCTGCGGCGACGGACGCTGATCGTACCGCTAGCAGAGGAGCTTTCGGGGGCAAGCGTCTCGAGGGCCTTGCCAAACGTAGCCCGCCTCGATGAGGGCCCAAGGCGCTCGGTGCTCGCTCGTGGTAAGTGAGAGGGGCTGAATGAAATGAACGTGGCTAGCCTTTCCCGATGGTGGGCGACCACGCCGACCACCGACCTGATCTGGATCGCGATCGGCTTCATCGCCCAGTTCCATGTTCTCGATGCGCTTCGTGGTGCAGTGGCTGGCAACGGAAAAGGCGCGGGCGAGCATCATCCCCGAGACATTTTGGTATTTCAGCGTGCTCGGAGGCGCCCTGCTCTTGGCCTATGCCATCTATCGCATGGATCCCGTGTTTATCGTGGGCCAGGCAGCCGGCCTCGTGATCTATGCGCGCAATATCTATTTCATCTGGCTCGGCAAGCGTGCGCCGAGCCAAGCGGAGATCGCCTGACGGGGGCTCGTTCAGTCCGCTACGACAGCTGGCAAATCCCTAGGAAAACAGTGAGGCGGTGACGGCCAAGTGCGCCTGCAAGATCTCACCATCGTCGAGCAGGTGGTGCTAGCGCTGTCCTTCGTGCTGGTTGGGTTTCTGCTCATCGACCCGTTCATGCTGGAGCGGGCTCGCGCGCTGCCGCCCGAGGCTAGGGGCGTCTTCAAGGCCTTCACCAATATCGGCAGGTCGAACTGGGTGCTGATCCCGGCGGGCGCGGCCATCGCGCTCGCGCTCGTGCTCCGCCGCACGCAAGTGGGCCTCAGGAACGCCGCCGCCCATGGTCTGATCGCCAGCACCGTAGGCTTCGTCTTTGTCAGCGTGGGCGCGGCCGGCCTCATCGCCAATCTCGCCAAGAGCATCATCGGACGGGCGCGGCCGAAGCTATTCGATACGAGCGGCGCGCTGGAATTCAAGCTGTTCGCGTTCCAGCCCGACTATGCCTCCTTCCCTTCGGGCCACGCCACCAACATCTTCGCGCTCGCCACGGTGATCGCCATTCTCTGGCCGCGCGCGCGCGTGCTCCTCTACACCGCCGCCGTGTGGGTCGCGGCAAGCCGGGTGTTGACCGGCGTGCATTATTTCACCGACACCGTGGTGGGCGCCATCCTCGGCACGGCCTTTCCCTATCTGGTGCGCAACCGTTTTGCCGCGCGCCGCTGGCTGTTCGAGCGGACGCCGGAAGGCGGCTACCGCCTGCGCGGCGTTCGCACCCAACGCTGGCTTGGATGGCCGAAATCCCTGGCATCGCAGCCGGATATCAACAGCGCGCGATCTTTCGGCAACAGCGGCAGAGATTCGCAAGACCTCGGGAGCGATTGACTTGGTGGGCCCTACATAAAATNNGTCGGCGATCCCCCGAAGGCCCTTGGGCAGGGGTCCCGCACATCCGGGAAAAACCTCAGGTTCACAAAGCGGGACGGAATGCCTATATGAGGGCGGCGCCCGTGATTGGCCTTGTCGTCACTGGCGCTTCACATATCCTTCGAACCTGCTATAGGTTCGCGCCATCGCGAGCGGCCTTGAGGCTGGCGTGGGTTCGGCCGGTTCGTTGGCTTTAGCGAATGTTGATTTGGCGCGGGGTGGAGCAGCCCNNAAATCCTGCCCCCGCAACCAATTCCGTTAGGCTGATTGAGCCTGTTCGGCCAATTTCGATTTCTTTTCAACTTGTCCGCCCACGCCCCGCCGTGACATTCCCCTGTGTTCCACAGGGGAATGTCTTAGGTTGCGCAAGCCGGCATCGACCTTGCGCCGCCCAATCAGGTTGCCAGGGGTTGTAACGCGCGCGTCGGGAAAGGAGCGTATGTGGACCAGGTGCGCGGAATACCGAACCGACTTGCTGCGGCATTGCTTGCGGGCAGTGTTGCGATCGTCCTGAATACGGTCGCCCTGAAGGCAGCCGATCTCGTTCCCTTGGCGACCGCCAGGGGAGGTCTTCTGCGCCTGATCACGCCATGGCTGTCTCTCCCTCTTGAACGGACTTGGGATTGAGTCGCTTTGGTCGACGCTCGGCGGGCCCGCCCCGAACACCCCGGTATTTCAGACAGGCTTCCACCTGTTCGTCGGAATCTTGATGGCGCTGTTCTACGCCTTCATTCTCGAACCCCGCCTGCCCGGCGGCGCCTGGCTTATATTAAGGGATTGATTTACGCGGCAGCCGTGTGGATTCTCAATGCGGCTTTCGTTCTCCCGGCGACCGGAGAAGGATTCGCGGGGAGCGTGCATCTAAGCCTTGCCGGGCATGATCTGGTTCGCCGCCGCCCACACGCTGTTCTTCCTGATCCTCGCCTTTAGCTTCGCCAAGGCGATGCGTGCGCCCCCCCCCGTCGTCGCCCGGGCGGGCCTCTCGGGTCGAGCCCGAGGGCCCGAGCGTCTCTAGCCTCGCTACCGCTCGGCAAGTGACGCTGCGTGGGCGAACTCGCGTCCATATCGCCTGAAACTGCGCTAGCTAGGTTCGGATGGGCTGATTCGCGCCGCAATAAATATGACAAGACCCCACCGGGACTTGCAGTAATGCGGTATGATCACCATTAAGAAGTCGAAGGCGACAGCCGTTATCATGTAATGCATTGGGGGCTGATTTGCAGACGTTAGTCCTTGGACACAGAGGAATAAGCTTCATGACTTTGCGCTTTAGACTCCCGCGGCTGACCTCACTTGTCGCACTTGTCGCACTTGCCGCGCTCGCCCTCGTCGTGCCCGAGGGGCGATCCTCTGCCGACCCGGGTGGGCAGAGTCCGTTCACGACGCTGCTCGGTTCATGGGGCGGAAGCGGGGAGTACCAGCTCTCGGACGGCAAGACGGAGCGCGTCAAGTGCAACGCCTATTATACCGGCGGCGGAACGCAGCTCGGCATGGTCATCCGCTGCGCCAGCGAAGGCTCCAAGATCGAGATCCGCAGCAAGCTCAGCAATAGCGGGGGGCGTATCACCGGCAGTTGGGAAGAGCGCACCTATAATGCCGAAGGCAGCGCCACGGGAGAGGCCACCGGCGGCGACAAGATCAGCCTGCAGATCAGCGGCGGCGTGTCGGGGACCATGCAGGTGTCCTACACGCCTTCGCGCCAGAGCGTATCGATCTCGACGCAAGGGACGGCGCTCAAAAGCGTGAACATCACCCTCGGACGAAGCTAATCTGCGCGTGCCGCTTCTTTCGGCAAAGGCTGCTGCCCGGCGCCTTCGACGCTGCTAATTTCCAGTTCACGTGATCATGATGGCTGCGGCCTTAGACGGAGCTGCCGCCGGGAGGAGCCCCATGGGGATGAGCGCGACATTGCTGACGGGCGAGCTCGAAGGCGAGCGGCTTAAGCTTGCGGCTGGCGGCTCGTGGACCGCCTCCCATGCCAGCGAGCTCGAGCAGGTCGCGGGCCGCCTCGAAGGTGAGGCGGAACGCGCGCGATACGTCTCCATCGACATGGGCGGGGTGCGCGAGTTCGACACCTTCGGTGCCTGGATGCTGGAGCGTCTGCTGCGGGAGTGGAAGGCGGCCGGCCGCGAGACCTCGATCACCGGCCTGCCGGAGCATGACCGGGGACTGCTCGCCGCCCTTGCCCGCGTGAACCGCGAACCGCCGTCACCGCCACGACGCGAGAACCGCCTCATCGCGGCGCTCGCCAGCGTCGGTCAAGCGGTGGCCGGCGTGGGGCGCGACTTGACCAGCTTCGCCGATATGTTCGGCGCGCTTGGGTACGCCGCCGCGCGCGTGGTGCGCCGGCCGCAGGACCTCCGGTTCACCTCCGCCGTGCATCAGCTCGACCGCGTCGGCTGGCAGGCGGTGCCGATCATCCTGCTCATCACCTTCCTCATCGGTGGTATCATCGAGCAGCAAGGCATCTTCCATTTCCGCAAGTTCGGCGCCGAGCTCTATGCCGTCGACCTCGTCGGCATCTTGGTGTTGCGCGAGATCGGCGTGCTCATCGTGGCCATCATGGTGGCGGGCCGGTCTGGCAGCTCTTACACCGCCGAGCTCGGCTCGATGATGATGCGGGAGGAGATCGACGCGCTGAAGACCATGGGCTTCGATCCCGTCGAGGTCCTCATCCTGCCGCGCGTGCTGGTGCTCATCGTCGCCGTGCCGGTGCTCACCTTCATCGGCTCGCTCGCCGCGCTCTATGGTGGCGGCGTGGTGGCCTGGCTTTATGGCGGCATAAGCCCCGACATCTTCATGGCGCGGCTCACCGAGGCGATCTCGGTGACGCATTTCAAGGTGGGCATGATCAAGGCTCCGTTCATGGGGCTGGTGATCGGCATCGTCGCCTGCTCGGAAGGTCTCAAGGTCAAAGGCAGCGCCGAGTCGCTCGGGCTGCAGACGACGGCGTCGGTGGTGAAGTCGATTTTTCTCGTGATCGTGCTCGATGGCATGTTCGCCATCTTCTTCGCCTCGATCGGGATGTGAGCCCTTGATGGAGGCGCGAGCCGTCATCTCCGTGCGCGATCTCGTGGTCGGCTTCGGCGACCATCTCGTGCTCGACCACCTCTGCCTCGACGCCTATAGCGGCGAGATCCTGGGCGTGGTCGGCGCCTCGGGCAGCGGCAAGTCGGTCCTGCTGCGCACCATTATCGGCCTCCTGCCCAAGCGCGAAGGCCAAATCGAGGTGCTCGGGCTCAATCTCGATGAGGCCGATGAGGCCCAGCGCCGTGCGCTTGAGCGCCGTTGGGGGATTTTGTTTCAGCAGGGCGCGCTGTTCTCTTCGCTCACCGTGCGCCAGAACGTGCAATTTCCGATGCGTGAGAATCTCGACCTGTCCCCGCGGCTGCTCGATGAAATGGCGCTGGCCAAGCTGGAGATGGTCGGGCTTGCTCGCAGAGACGCCGACAAGTTCCCTGCCGAGCTGTCGGGTGGCATGACCAAGCGCGCGGCGCTCGCCCGCGCCCTTGCCCTCGATCCCGAGATCGTCTTCCTGGACGAGCCCACCTCCGGGCTCGATCCGATCGCCGCCGGCGAGTTCGACGCGCTGATCGAGACGCTGCAGAAGACCTTGGGGCTCACCGTGTTCATGGTGACCCACGACCTCGAAAGCCTCTACACCGTGTGTGACCGCGTGGCGGCGCTTGCCGACGGCAAGGTGGTGGCGGCTGGCCCGATCGCTGCCATGCTTGAATGTGAGCATCCCTGGGTTAAGACCTATTTCCAAGGCAAGCGCGGCGCGCTTCTGGCAGAGCGGCGGGTGAGCGTCTGAGCAAGAGGCGATTTGAGCGATGGAAACACGTGCCCGTTATGCGCTGATTGGACTGTTCATGCTCGCCGTGCTGGTGGCGAGCTTCGGCTTCGTCTACTGGCTGGAGAGTGCCGGCGGCTTCGGCGAGCGCCAGACCTATCGCATCCGCTTCCAAAGCTCGGTGTCGGGGCTGCTGGTGGGATCGGCGGTGCTGTTCAACGGCATCAAGGTGGGCGAGGTGACGGCACTCGCCCTCGACCCCGCAGACCCGGCGCAGGTGACCGCCACGATCGCGGTGGAGCCCGCCACGCCGGTCCGCGCCGATACCGAGGTCAACGTCGAGTTCCAGGGGCTGACGGGCGGCGCCGCGGTGGCGCTCAAAGGCGGCAGCGCCGACGCTCCCGCCCTTGCCGCCAATGACGGCGAGACACCGCTGCTCATTGCGCCGGTGACGGCCGGCCAGGATTGGAGCACGCTCGCGCGCCAGGTGCTCCGCCGCCTCGACACCATCCTTGCCGACAATGCCGACCCGGTGAAGAGCGTCATCGGCAATCTCGACACCTTTGCGCAAGTACTCGCCCGCAACTCCGACCGCATCGACGCGATCCTGGCCGGGCTCGAGCGCATGACCGCCGGTGCGGCCGCCAAGGCCGCTCTGCCCATCTACGATCTCCTGGCGCCGGCGGGCTTCCCGTCGGTCGCCGAGCCGCCCCGCTGGCAGCTGGTCATCCCCGAGCCCTCTACGCTGCTCGCCTTCAACACCGACAAGATCATGCTTGCCCCGGCCAAGGGGGAAACCACGACGATGCCCAATGCCCAATGGGCCGACAATCTGCCGGTGCTGTTCCAGGAAAAGGTTCTGCAGGGCTTCGAGAATGCGGGCTTGTCCAGCAATGTCGGCCGGCCGCGCGACGGGTTCACGCCCGACTACCAGCTGGTGCTCGACATCAGGCGCTTCCAGGTCGCGACCTCCGCCTCGCCCGTGGCCGAGGTCGCATTCGTGGCCAAGGTGCTCGGCGGCGACGGCAAGATCGTCGCCGCGCGAACCTTCGAGGCCACCGCCCCTGCCGCGACGACAGACCCGTCCGCCGCCGCCGCCGCACTGAACGAGGCCTTCGGCAAGGGCGCTCGCGAGCTGGTGCTCTGGGCGTCGGAGGCGGTCGGGAAGGCTGCCGCCCATCCGCCGAGCCACGCATCGCCAGGAGGTCCAGGACGTCCGTCGCCGAGCAGTGGCTCGCCCGGCGATTCCTCGGGCGATCCAGCAGCAGGCCCCTCGGGGCTCTGATCGCTCCGGCAAGCTCGAGCAAAAAAAACGCCGTCGTCCTCTGCGCCGGTCCGTCGCTCTGTGATTCATGACTGATTCAGCGCAATATCCGTGACGCAAAGGGATGGCACTCTCCGACCCGTCTCCAACATCGGTAGAGTCCATGAAATCGCGCATCGTCGAGCAGCTCGGACAGACTGACATCATCCTGCCGGATCTCGTCGCCCAAGGGCTGCGGGCCAACGACCGCGCCAAGCTGCGCATGAGCGCGCTACAGGCTGCCATGCAGCACGCCCATCATCGCGACGTCCCTGCCGCCGATCTTTCGGCCGAATGCCGCAGTGCTGGAGTCGATGCCGTTGCGATCCAGGCGCTCGTCTCCGGCGCTCGGTCGGGCGCGGGCGGCATGATCGAGGCGCCTGGCCTCGGCAGGCTCGGCGAGGCGCTCACCGAAGATGTCGCCACCATGATCAAGGCGGTCCACGCGGCGGATGGGAGCCTCGGCAAGGCGGCGGAAGCGCGGCTCGCGGCGATCACGGCGGCGCTTCCCCTCGGACAGGGAGAGCTGGCAGACTCCGACGTGGCTCGACTGACGGCGGTCGGCGATGATGGAGCAGACAGCCTGCATCGCCTCGTCATGGATCTGCACAAGGCGCTGAACGGTCTCGCCGTACAATGCGCCGACGAGGTTGTTGCCGGCGCCCACACTTACGGGCTTGTCCCCGACGACAAGCCGATCATCGCCGCCTTCATGGGCGGCCTTGAGCGCACGCGGGCACTCAAGTTCGACCATCCTGGGCTCGATACCACGGTCATCCGGGCAGGATCTCGCCTGGTCATCCAGAACGACATCGGCACCACCGACGCCCATGTGTTGCTGGTGAGCGTCGAGGGCTTGGACGTGACGATCACCCACACCGACGTGCACCAGCCGCGCGCGCAGTTCTTCGTAAACCTGCTTGATGCCTTTCCAGTCCATTGGAGCGGCATCCGCGAGCAGAAGGCGGCTGGACTAGCCAAGGGAGCGGCCTTCTATCTCGTCACCGGCCGCTATCAGGCGGAGACGGCCGAGCGCCGGAATGGGTTGCTCGAGGCGGTCGGGGCGAACCTTGTGTTCCTCATCGATTGGAACAAAGCCCGCAAGGCCTTGCGCAAGCTCATGAGTAACGGTGACGCCGTCCGCGTGCTTGCCTTTGCGGCGCGGAGCGGGATTGGCCACCGCGCCTTTCTCGAGCTCGGCGGGGCCGATCTCGTCGCGCTCGCCATTCGCCATGCGGCGCCCGGCCGGATCGGTTTCGGAGAGGACCTCGGCAGCGTCCTTGGCCGGGAGGCGACCCGTGAATTCCTCCAAACCGCGCTTCGGCTTGCCACCGAGGCTCTCCGTCACGGGCGTTCGGCGCGCTCCGTGCGGGACGCACTCGAGGCGGATCTCGTTCGCCGCGTCGAGCGTAACGAAAGCGCCCTGCTCGCCATCATCGTCCGCCAGCTCGGCCTTGCCCGCGATATCGCGGCAGGGGTGGCGGTGGAGGTGGCGGATCGGCAATTCCACCGGTCGGACACGTCGGGTAACGCCCTGCGCGCCAAGCATATAGAGGAAAAGGCCGATGCCATCGCGGTCGAAGCGCGCAGCGCCATGGCAAGGACGCATGCGAGCCCGGTCATCCTCAATTTGGTGGATACCGTCGAAAGCACGATCGATGAGCTGGAGCAGGCCGCGTTCTTGGCCTCGCTCGTTCCACGCGAGCTCGACCCCGCCCTGCTGGCACCGTTGCGCGAGCTCGCTGCCACCGCCATTGCGGGCACTGAAGCCGCGATTTGCGGCGTCGAGGCGGCGGCCGGTCTTGCCGACGGCGAAAGCGCCGACAGCGACGATGCACTTGCGGCGACCGGGCGTCTCGTGGACCTCGAACATGCGGCCGACATAGCCGAGCGCGCGGCCACCAGTCTCGCGCTCATGGGGGACTTCGACTGCAAGACGGCGCTTTCCGTGATCGAGCTTGCCCGCGCGCTGGAGCGAGCCACCGACCTGCTGGCGGCGATCGGGCATCAGTTGCACGCCCATGTCATGGCCGATTTGTCGAATTGAGAGGCGGGAAAGGCCATGGACATCATTCGCATCGGCGTGGGCGAAAAGGATCGCGCAGGCGTCGAGGACATTGGAGCCAAGGCCGCGATCCTTGCCCAGGTCGCCGCTTTGGGCCTCCCGGTGCCGCCAGCCTTCGTGCTGCCCATCGGGCTCGGCGCTGCTTTGCTTGCGGGCGACCGGACGGCGGAGAGGAAATTCATCGAGGGCTTGGAGAAGGGGATTGCCTTTCTCGAGGCGGCAACGGGGAAGCGCTTCGGAGATCGCCGCCGGCCGCTCCTCGTGTCGGTTCGCTCCGGGGCGGCGCAATCGATGCCCGGCATGCTCGACAGCGTGCTGGACATCGGCTGCACGCGCCAAGCGACTCGCGGTCTCATCCGCATGACGGGCAATCCGCGCTTTGCATGGGATTGCCGGCGCCGACTGCTGGAGGACTATGTGGAGACCGTGCTCGGTCTCGATCCCGCGCCGTTCTTTGCCAGGCGCGACGGGCTCGTGAGTGCAGAGGGTGCGGCCAGCGATCGAGACCTCGACAGCGAGGCGCTGGAGCGGCTGGCGCTCGCTTATGAAGGGATGTTGGCGGATGCCGACCAGGCGGTTCCCGACGAGCCCGCGCAGCAGCTGATCGATGCCGCTCGGAGTGTATACCGGTCATGGTCGGGCGACCGGGCCTCGACCTATCGGCGCCTCCAAGGCCTCGAACATCTCAAAGGCACTGCCGTCATGGTCCAGGCCATGGTGTTCGGCAACCGCGGTTCCACCTCCGGTGCCGGCGTCGCCTTCTCACGCGACCCTTCCACCGGCGGTGTCGAGCCTGTGATCGAACTGCTGTTCGAGGCACAAGGGGAGGACGTCGTGGCGGGGCGGCGGACGCCTGAGACCGAAGCGGAGCTCGCCAGTCGCGCTCCCGCTATGGCTCGGCAATTGCGCGGCCATTTGCTTGAGCTCGAAAAGGCGTTCAAGGACGTACAGGACGTGGAATTCACCATCGAGGATGGCCGCTTGTGGATCTTGCAGAGCCGGGCGGCAAAGCGGACGCCGAGGGCTCAGTTGCGCATCGCGGTCGACCTGGTGCGCGAAGGACTCATTTCCGCGCCCCAGGCCTTGCAACGTTTGCATGGCCTGGATGTGCCGACGCTCGCGATCGCGCGCTTCGTAGGCCCTGCCAGGCCGATTGCGCAAGGCATTGGAGCCGCGGGCGGGGTGGCCGTGGGGCGCGCCGTGTTCGATTCCGGTGCGGCGGAACGGCTCACGGCCGCCGGCGAGCCGGCCATTCTGATCCGCTTCGATGTCGACACCGCAGACGTCGCCGGCCTTGCAGCAGCGACAGGCCTTTGCACCGCGAGAGGGGGACGCACGGCGCATGCATCCTTGATCGCGCGGCAATTGGGAAAGGCTTGCGTGGTGAGCTGCAAGGGACTCATGGTTAGCGTCGACGCACGCCATGCCGACATCGACGGGACGGCGATCGAGGAGGGAGATTGGATCTCGATCGACGGAGATAGCGGCGAAGTCTTTCTCGGGCAGCGCGAGGTTGTACGCGAGCGGCCCGAGGCAGAGTTGGCCGAAGTCGAGCGCTGGCGCGCCGAGGCTGTCCATCAGGAGGGGCAAGCCAAGTTGGCGCTGACGTGATGACCGACGTTAGTAGTTGGAACGGGCCAAACGAGTAGAATGGTGGCCATGGTGGAGGCCAGTCAGAGTGCGGCTCACGAGCTTGAGCTGAAATTCGAGTTCGATCGGGCCGACGCGGGCCTGATCGAGGCGCAGCCGGCGCTTGCCGCGAGCTCGGCGCCCCCTTCCGAGCGGCGGCTGATCTCGGTCTATTTCGATACGGACGATTTCGCCTTGCGCAAGGCGGGCGTCACGCTTCGCGTGCGCGATACGGGCGACCGCTATGTGCAGACCATCAAGACGGCGAATGGGGCGGAGCTGTTCGACCGGCTCGAATGGGAGTGCGAGATCGCCGGTCGGAAGCCAGACTTGGAGGCAGCACGCAAAACGGCGCTTGAGCCGCTCCAGGACCGGCAAATTCGCGATGCGCTGCGACCTATCTTCGAGACGCGCATCGACCGCAGGGTTTATCGCCTCGGCAGGAACGGCACCGAGATCGAGGTGGCGCTCGACTGGGGCGAGGTCGCGACCGCAACGCGTTACCGCCCGGTTTGCGAGTTGGAGCTCGAGCTGAAGCGGGGCGAGCCCGCGGAGCTGTTTTCCTTGGCACGCGAGCTGTCGGCATCCGTCCCGCTCAGGCTTGGGGTCAAGACCAAGGCGGAGCGGGGCTACGCGCTGATTGGAGAAGACCATGACGGAGCGGAGAGGGCGGCGTCCATTCAGCTGGACGCTGACATGGCATGCGCGGAGGCCTTTCGCGCCATCGCCGGGAGCTGCCTCCGCCAGGTGGTCGCCAACGAGCCTGCCATGTGCGCGGGCGACGCCGAGGCGTTGCACCAGATGCGCATCGGGCTCAGGCGCCTGCGCGCCGCCATCAAGGCCTTCGCCGATATGGCGGTAGGCCCGGAGCAGGAGCGGATCAAGGCGGAGCTCCGATGGGTCACGGGCGCCCTTGGGCCGGCGCGGGATCTCGATGTGTTCGCCGCCGAGGTGCTCGAGCCGCTCGGCAAGACCAAGGGGGAGGAGGCGGGCTTCGCCGAGACCTATCGCGCCTTTATGGTGCGGCGGGCCGAGGCCCATAGAAGCGCCGCCGGCAGCGTCCGCTCCGACCGGNNCGAGCGCCAGGCCAAGGAGCATGCTGCGGTGCTGCTCGCTCGCCTGCGCAAGCAGATTCGCAGGCAGGACCAGCCAGTTAAGGAGTTCAAGCCGCGCCAGCGGCACAAGCTCCGCATCAGGGCCAAGGCCTTGCGCTATACCATCGAGTTCTTCGCCAGCCTCTTCCCCGGTGAAAAGAACCAGAGCCGGCGCAAGGAGGCCTTGGCGGCGTTGAAGGAGCTGCAGGATGGGCTCGGCGCCCTCAACGACCTCGCCACGCGCGAGGCGCTCGCCGCGCGCAGTCACGATCTGAGCGATCATGCCGCCCGCCTCCTCAGGTCCGGTGGCGACAGGGTGGACAGGCTGCTCAAACGGGCGCAAGCGGCCCATGACCGCTTCGCCAAGGTAAAATCGTTCTGGAAATAGGCCCGCAATTTTGCTCAATCTGCTTTCGAACACGGAGGATGGAAATGGACTTGGTTGAATTGAACAGGGTGGCGACCGCCATGGTCGCACCGGGCAGGGGCATTTTGGCGGCCGACGAATCGGCCGGCACCATCCAGAAGCGCTTCGCGGCGATCGGCGTCGAATCGACGGAGGTCAATCGGCGCGACTACCGGGAGCTGATGTTCCGCTCCAAGGCTATGGCCAACAATATCTCCGGCGTCATCCTGTTC
>PLBV01000075.1:20775-20914 GCA_003135455.1 Hyphomicrobiales bacterium
GCTTGCGCGAGCGGCTCGCCGAATACCGGACGCTGGGCGCCAAATTCTGCAAATGGCGGGCGGTGATCAATATCGGCACCCACATTCCAACCTATGGATGTGTCAGCGCCAATGCACACGCGCTCGCCCGCTATGCCGC
>PLBV01000081.1 GCA_003135455.1 Hyphomicrobiales bacterium
TCGGTGCAGACCATCATCCCGCTCGGCTCCAACGGCGCGCTGAGGCTGACCACTGCCCGCTACTACACGCCGTCCGGCCGCTCTATCCAGGCCAAGGGCATCGAGCCCGAGGTCGTGGTGGAGGAGGAACTCCCAGACGAGCTCAAGGACAAGGCCGCGGCGCAGAGCACGCGCGGCGAGGCCAATTTGCGCGGCCACCTCAAGGGCGAGGACGAGGACTCTGGAGGCAAGGACGAGGAAGAGTCCGGCAGCTCGTCGTATGTGGCCCCGGAGAAGGACAAGGACACCCAGCTGCATTACGGGCTCGATCTCTTGCACGGCATCAAGTCAGTGGATACGGAGGCCAAAAAGAAAGCCGAGGCCAATTAGCGTCTGAGGCGGCTGACAAGCGGGTAGGCTCCCCTGGAAAAGGGAGGCTTGGGGGCACTCAAGCCGTGGGCTTTAGGGCTAAGACCACGTAGCCATGGCCTTGGAGGCCCGGGCCACATAGAATGGCCCAGATGCGGGAGGTGCAGACGAGATGAAGGCGCTGGCCGTCACGGCTTCTGTTTTGCTCGCAGCGCTCGGGCTTGGCATCGGCTGGCTCACCTTTTCCTCCAGCCCCGACATGGGCGAGCCGGTGGCTATCATTCCGGTCGACCCGAGCACCAGGCCTGCTCCACAATCGCCACCTGCTCCAGCTGCCGAAAATGCTCCGGATGCCGAGCCCGGCACGCCTGCGGGCAATCAAAGCTTCGCCCTGCCACCGGGCTTTATCATTGCGTTACCGCCGGGCGCCGCTCCTGCGCCGCAGCCAGAGCCTGAGGCTGCGCAGCCTCAGCGTGCGCCGCAACAGCCTGAGCTACCGCCTACACAGGAAGCGGCTGTGCCCGGACCGTCCCCACCCGCACCCGATACGTCCGCGCCCGAGGCGCTCGCGCCCGGGGCGCCCACACCCCAAGTGGTTGCCGCGCCGCCGCCCTCTGCGGCACCAATCTCTCCGCAATCGGCCGACGCGGAGACGGGCTCGATCCCGTTGCCGCCCGTGCCCGTCGCCGAGCTCGTGGAGGACTCCCAATACGGTCCGTTGCCGAAAGTGGCGCCGGACGGCAGGCGTCCGCTCGAAATCTATGCCCGACCGTCGCGCTACGCCGTCAAGGCCGAGATCGGCGCCCCGGCGCGCATCGCGGTGCTGGTGAATGGCATGGGCCTGTCGGACAGCGCCACCGGCGACGCCATCAAGGGCCTGCCCGCCCCGATCAGCGTGGCTTACGGCGCTTATGGGCGCAATCTGCAGGACTGGGTGACCAAGGCCCGCGCGGCGGGGCATGAGGTGCTGCTGCAGGTGCCGCTCGAGCCGTTCGACTATCCCAACAACGACCCCGGCCCCCATACGCTGCTCACCACGCTCCCGCCCGAGGAGAACATGAAGCGGCTGCAATGGCTGATGTCGCGCTTCACCGGCTATGTGGGCCTCACCAACAATATGGGCGGCAAGTTCGAGGCGGCGCAGGACGCCTTCCTGCCGGTGCTGGAGGAGCTGAAGGCCCGCGGCCTGCTCTATCTCGACGACGGCACCGCGCAGCGTTCCACCGCCGGACAGATCGCGAGCACGCTCGGGCTCGATTACTCGGTCGCGCAAGTCCAGATCGACGGCGTGCAGTCGCCGGGCGACATCGCCAAAGCGCTGNNAGCAGCTCGCCGAATGGGCCGAGAAGTTGCAGGGCAAGGGCATCGTGCTCGTGCCGGTGAGCGCCGCTGTGCGCTCGCAGCGTCAAAGCTGAGCATCGCCCTTCACATGCTGGGCTTCGACGCGCTCCCTTACCGCCCTTGCGTCGGCGTGATGCTGATCAATGCCCAAGGCCTCGTTTGGGTCGGCAAGCGCGCCGGCTCTCCCGATCAGCCGGAAGGCCTCGGCACCTGGTGGCAGATGCCGCAAGGGGGCGTGGATGAGGGCGAGGAGCTGGAGGCTGCGGCGCGGCGTGAGCTCTTGGAGGAGACGGGCGTGTCCTCGGTACGCTTCGTCGCCCGCACCAAGGCCTGGCACCATTACGATCTGCCGTCCGAGCTGATCGGCGTCGCCTGGGAGGGACGCTATCGCGGCCAGAAGCAACTTTGGTTCGCTGCTCAATTCGAGGGCGAGGACAGCGAGATCGACATCGAGCCTCCGCCCGAGCACAGCCAAGAGTTCGACGCCTGGCGGTGGGTGCGGCGGGAGGAACTGCCGGGGCTGGTGGTGCCGTTCAAACGCGGCGTCTATGAGAGCGTGATCGCGGAGCTCGGGCAGCTTCTCGTGCAGGAGGTCTAGAGCGCTATCGCGTCAAGTTGAATCGCGACAGCGCTCTAGCTCTTTGTTTGACGCATGATCTTTTCGGAAAACCGGTTGCCACTTTTCGCCGATCATGCTCCGAGCCTCAGCGGCCTGCCGTGTTGCGCGCCTGCGCCCCTTCGCGCCACCGCCTGACGAAGCGCCGGTAGAGCAGCACGCTTGCCGGCAGCAGCAGGAGATCGCCGATCAGGGCCGCGATCAGCGTGAGCCCAGCCAGCTTGCCGAACAGCCGCAAGGAGGGCAGGGCGGAAAGCACGGTGACGCCGAGACCGAAGGCGAGGATCAGCGAGGTCAGCACCAGCGCCGGGCCGATCAGCACCGTGGCGCGCTCCACCCCGATGGCCGGATCCTCGCCTGGACGGTTTTCCAGCCGCAGGCGGTTGAGATAATGGACGGTGGCATTGAGCGACAGTGCGAAGGACACGATCAGCGCCACGATGCTAGCAAATTGCAGGCCTTCGCCAGAGGCGGCGAGAACGGCGCCGGCGGTGAACACCGGGAACAGGTTCGGCAGCACGCTGACGAAGCTCACCATCACCGAGCGGAAGGCGAGCCCGAGAAAGATGCAGATAAAGGCAATCTCGGTGGTGAGCCCGGCATTCAGCTTGCCGATCATGCTCGCACTGTTGCGCGCCGCGATCGCCGATAGGCCGGTGACCACGATACGGTAATCCGGATGCGCCTGGCGCAAAGCGTCGAGCTGCCCGTCGAGCTTCTCGATCACCGGCAGCAGATGGCTCACATCCACGTCGGGGATGCGGCCGGTGACGACGGCCGAATTGTCCGGCTCGTCGATGAAGCGCTTGGTCAGGTAGTCCGGCAGGATGTCGATATATTCCTTGAGCTTTTCCGGCGTGTCCTCCTGGGTCTTGGCGAGCCAGCGGCGCAGCGTCTCCACCGACCAGACATTGCCGACGCTGGACTGGGTCTCGACCAGCGCGTGGATGTCGCCGATCACCTTGAGCACGTCCGGGTCGTAGAGCGACTTGCCTTTGGGCCAGTCGACCATGACGTGCAGCGGGTTGGCGCCGGTCAGCTTCTCGTCGAGCTGGGCGGAAGCCGCCACCGCCTGCTCGCGGTCCGGCACCTGGTCGGCGAGGCGATAGCGCGGCGGCAGCGTCGTATAGATGGCGCCGAAGGCGATCACCAGGAGCAGGCCGAGGCTGACCACGAGCTTGGCGTGGCGCACGCCGATCTCGCCGATGAAGCTGCAGACGCGCTTCAGCGCCTGCATAGCGCGATCGTGGTTCTTCAGATTGGCGACGAAGCGCTGCGTATTGCGTCCAATCAGCGCGCGGGTGAGTAGCGGCACGAGGCAGATGCCGACGACGAAGGCGATCATGCAGGACAATGCGCCGGCAAAGCCGAAGGTCCTGATCAGCGCCGAATCGGAGAAGAACAGGGCGAAGAAGGAGGCGACCGCCGTGGCAGTGGCGAGCACGCAAGCCGGGCCCACCACGAGCACGGCGAACCGGGCGGCCTTGATGCGGCGGTCGCCCTCGATCAGGCGGTTGCGCATGGCGACGGTGAGCTGCATGGAATCGGAAAAGCCCAGCACCATGATCAGCGGGATCATCACGTTCAGGAACAGGTTCAGCTTGAAGCCGAGCCAGCCGAACAGCCCGAGCGACCAGATGATGGCGATGACGGGGGGGAGCGCGGCGATGGCCATCAGCGAGAAGCGCCGGAAGAAGGCATAGGCGATGATGGCGCCGAAGAGGAAGCCGAGCGCATTATACAGATTGCGGTCGCGCTCCACGGCGTTGCGGATCTCGAGCTGCATCACCGGCGCGCCGGAGAGCGACACGTGCAGATCCGTGCCCTTGAGGAATTGGTCGGCGGTGTCGTGGATCTGCTGCACCACCGAGTTCAGGCCCTTGCTCGCCACCACCTCGCGGTCGAGCGCGAGCAGGACCAGCGTGAGGGTGCCGTCGTCGGACAGGAGCTTGCCGGAGATGATCTCGTTGTGGCGCACGCCGTCGATGAGCTTGTTGTATTCCTCGCCCGTAGGAAGCTTGGCGGGAAAGACGGGGCCGGGGACCTTGCCGGGCTCCGGCGCCTCGCGGGCGGAGAACAGCGATACCTCGCCCGCCATGCCGTCGACGAATTGCAGCTCGGTCACCAGCCGGCGCAAGGCGGCGACCGATTTCCGCTCGAGCAGGTTCGGCCCCTCGATCACGATCAGCACGTCATACTCGCTGGAAGGGAAGCGCGCCGAGAGCGTCTCGTAGTCGTGGAACTCGGGCGTGTCGGTGCGGAACAGCTCCGACAGGGAATCATCGACCCTGAGCTTGGTGATGCCGAACAGCGCCACAAGGGTCACCGCGACGATGATGCCGGCGGCGATGAGGGGATAGCGCAGCGCCACCAGGCCGAGCCGCTCCAGCCCGAAGCTCAAGGAGCGGACGCGTTTCGGCTCGGTCTTTTGCTGCATGCGCTCGTCTCCGCGCCGGGCCTCAGCGCCCGCGCCAATGGCCGGCATCTGCCTTTTGGATGGCCTCCCGATCTTGGCCTGGCCTTATAGCAAGAGAAGGGCGGTGGCCCAAATCGGATATGACGCCGCGGGCCTAGAGTCCTAGCGCGAGCCGGACTTGGCGCAGATGGTCGAGGCGGGTCTGGGCGCGGTCGCGGACCATATCCAGAGTTGCATCGGCCACGTCCTCCTCGGCATCCTTGATGGCCGCGACGAGCATGCCGGCATCGAGCTCGGCCACGTCTATTGCCGTCTCGGCGAGCAAGGTGAGGCCGGCAGGTCCCACCTCGGCAAAGCCGCCGCGGACGAAATAGCGCCGGTGCTCAGCGCCGCCTGCCCCGATATCGAGGAGGCCCGGCCGCAACACCGAAAGGACGGGCGCGTGGCGGGGCAGCACGGTGAAGTCGCCCTCGGCACCTGGCACCTGCACCTGCTCGACCTCCTCGGAGACGAGCAGCCGCTCCGGCGAGACAAGCTCGAATTTGAACGTTTCAGCCATACGTTATGCCGCCTCGGCGGCGAGCTTCTCCGCCTTGGCCATAGCCTCCTCGATGGTGCCGACCATGTAGAAGGCGGCCTCGGGGAGATGGTCGTAGGCGCCTTCGCACAGCCCCTTGAAGCCTTTGATGGTGTCGGCCAGATCGACGAACTTGCCGGGCGTGCTGGTGAACACCTCCGCCACGAAGAAGGGCTGCGACAGGAAGCGCTCGATCTTGCGCGCGCGGCTGACGATGATCTTGTCCTCCTCCGACAGCTCGTCCATGCCGAGAATGGCGATGATGTCCTGCAGCGCCTT
>PLBV01000015.1:0-660 GCA_003135455.1 Hyphomicrobiales bacterium
CTGACGATCGAGGGGAGATATTTTCTCATCAGCGCGCCGCTCACCGAGCTCATCGAGATGTTCGAGCCGACCGCTCCGCCCGAAGTGCAGCAGGCAGCCCGCGCGCTGCGCTACCGCGACCATATCGGGGTCAATCTTGTGGTTCGGGGCAACACCTTCCCGGATAGCTGGATCTACGTTCACAGCAAGTCCGTGGCCATGGCGCGGATCGCCAACTATCGCAATTTCTCCGTGGAGATGGCGGGCCAGCCGGACGTGAGCCCACTGACCGTTGAATATTTCGTTTTCCGAGGGGACGAGATTTCGCGCTGCTCGGATGAAATGCTCATCCGCCGCGCAACGGATGAGCTGCACGCGACCGGGATCATCAAGCGGGATCAAGTCGTCGCCGGATTCGTCGTGCGCAGCCCAAAGGCCTATCCGGTGATCGAAATCGGACACCGGCAACACGTCGAGACCATCAAGGCCTGGCTCGATCAGTTCGAGAACTTGCTGCCCATCGGCCGCTCGGGAATGTTCAAATATAACAACCAGGATCACGCTATGGCGACGGGACTGCTGGCGGCGCGCACTGCGCTCGGCTTACGTCGCTTCGATCCCTGGCTCGTCAATATCGACGCGGAATATCACGAGGCGGGTAGCGCGCTCATGGACGAACCT
>PLBV01000015.1:682-5945 GCA_003135455.1 Hyphomicrobiales bacterium
TATTTCCCGGGCAAGCAGATCAATGAGTCCAACGTTGGCAAGCTTCACCCCGCCTGGATCTTTCAGACCGAGGTGAAGGAGTCCCAAGAGACGACGCCGATCGTCGTCAACGGGGTCATGTACATCACAACGTCGTTCGATCACGTCTACGCGCTCAACGCCAAGACCGGCGAGGAGTATTGGCACTACAAGCACGCCATGGGCCCGGTCACGATCTAGTGCCGTCTCGAAGAGGTCAGGTGACCGCCTAAGCCCCACAGGCGCCGGTGCAGCTTGTCGAGCAAGAGATAGATCACCGGCGTCGTATAGAGAGTGAGAATCTGCGAGACCAGCAAGCCACCAATGATGGCAATGCCGAGCGGTCGTCTGAGCTCGGAGCCCGCTCCGCTGGTGATCACCAGCGGTATCGCCCCGAACAGCGCCGCCAGCGTCGTCATTAGGATCGGCCGGAAGCGCTCAAGGCAAGCCTCGAAGATCGCCCGCTCCGGATCGAGTCCGCGTTTGCGCTCCCCATCGAGAGCAAAATCGACGAGCATGATCCCGTTTTTCTTCACGATCCCGATCAGGAGTATGATGCCGATGAACGCGATCACGGTGAGATCGGTGCCGGTAAGGTTCAGCGCTAGGAGGGCGCCGAGACCGGCGGAGGGGAGCGTGGAGATGATGGTCAACGGGTGGGCCAGACTCTCGTATAAAACGCCGAGAACGATATAGATAACCCCCAGGGCCGCGAGCAGGAGCAGCGGCTGGGCGCCCGCCGACTCAGCTAGGGCACGGGTATCGCCGGCGAATTCACCGTGGAGGGAGTCCGGCAGGTGCATCTCGGCCACGGCATGGCTCACAGCATCTGAGGCTTGCTGCAGGGACGCGCCGGGCGCAAGATTGAAGCTGAGGGTTACCGAAGGGAACTGACCTTGGTGGTTGACCGCCAGAGGGGTCAGCGACCTTTCCATTTTGGTCACGCTTGAAAGCGGCACCTGACCATTGCCGGGTGCCCCCACGTAAATGCGGGAGAGGTCTGCCGGCTCGCGCTGGAAGCGCGGATCGACCTCGAGGATAACGCGATACTGGTTTCGCTCGGTGTAGATCGTGGAGATCTGGCGCTGCGCGAATGCATCGTTAAGGGCATCGTCGATATCCTGCACGCGAAGGCCAAGACGCGCGGCCGCGGTACGATCAACCGTCACGTTGAGCGCGAGCCCTCCCTGTTCGCTATCGGTGTCGACATCGACCAGGCCTGGAAGTGCACGCAAGCGTTCGAGCACCTTAGGAATCCATTGCTGAAGCTCTCCGACGTCCGAACCCCAAAGGGTGAACTGATATTGTGAACGCGTCTGCCGCGCACCCGTGCGCAAATCCTGTGCAGGCGTCAGGATCAGACGGATTCCGGCAATGTCATGCAGCGTGCCGCGTAGACGGTCGACAACCTGCGCCGTGGTCAGGCCTCCCCGCTCTGCAATCGGCTTGAGGCCGATGAACATCCGGCCCTGATTGAGCGCCCCACCAGACCCGGTGCCTCCAATGGAGGAGCCGACATTTGCCACGGCTGGATCCGCCCGCACGACGCCCGCCACCCGCTGCTGCAGCTCCAGCATCGCCGCATAGGAGGTGTCGGGGGATGCTTGGGCCGAACCGAAAAGGAGGCCCGTGTCGTCTTGCGGCAGGTAGCCTTTCGGCGTGGCAATATAGAGATCGACAGCGAGCCAGATCGTCGCGAACATGACGATCAGTGTCAGAGTTTGGTAGCGCAGAACGACTGAAAGGCTCGTCCCATAGAGCTCGATGACGCGTGACAGCAGCGTTTCCACCGCACGGTCAAGCCAGTTCCCCCTGGCTTCGGGGACGTTGTGGACAAAGTGGGCGCACACCATCGGCGTGAGCGACAGTGACACGATGGTGGAGGTGGCGATGGCGAAGGCCAGGGTCACCGAGAACTCGCGGAACAGTCGCCCTACAATGCCGCCCATGAAGAGAAGCGGAATAAAGGCGGCGAGCAAGGAGAGGCTGATCGAGATCACCGTGAAACCGATTTGCTTTGCGCCTTCGAGCGCGGCGCGCATCGGCGACAGCCCCTTCTCCAGATTTCGGAACGCGATCTCAATCATGACGATCGCGTCGTCGACGACGAAGCCAACCGAGACCACAAGTGCCATCAGCGACAAATTGTCGATCGAGAAACCGGCCAGCCACATTGCGGCGCAGGTGCCGGCAAGCGAAAGCGGCACGGCAACCCCAGCAGCCACCGTCAGCGTGAGCGGGCGGAAGAACAGGAACACGACCATCATCACGAGCATGATCGTGATGGCGAGCGTGAGCTGCATATGGGCCACGCTGGCGCGAATGGTGGTGGTGCGGTCGGAGAGGATAGAAATATTGACGCCGGCTGGGATCCAGCGGCTCAGCTCGGGCAGGAGGGCGCGTATCCGATCGACGGTATCGATGACATTGGCATTAGCTTGCTTGTTGACAATCAACAGCACGGCAGGTTCGCCATTGAACCAGGCGCCCGAACGCCGATCGCGTGTGCCCTGCTCGACGCTTGCAACATCCGCTAGCCGAACGACGTTGCCGCCCGAGGTCTTGATGACCAAGGTCTTGTAGTCGTCGAGACTTCGGAGCTGGTCGTTGCTGCCGATGGTCTCACCCAGCGTTGTCCCGTTGAAAGTGCCGAGCGGTCCCTGGGCGTTGGTGTTTGCTATTGTATTGCGGACGTCCTCAAAGGCAACCCCAGCGGCGGCGATCGCACTCGGATTGACGGCTACCCGGATGGCCGGCTGGTCTGCCCCACTTACGGTCACGTCAGCAACGCCGTTGACCTGCGAGATACGCTGCGCGATCACGCTGTCCGCAGCATCGTAGATGGCACTGGGCGACACGTTGCTGGAGGTCAGGGCCAGGATTAAGATCGGTGACGCGCCCGGATTGAATTTGCGGAACGTGGGAAGCGTTGGCAGGTCGCTCGGCAGGTCCGTCGCGGCCGCATTGAGCGCCGCCTGGACATCGCGCGCCGCACTGACAATATCTTGGCTGAGATCGAACTGCAGGGTGATATTGGTGCTGCCGAGCGAGCTCACCGAAGTGAGCTCCGTCACTCCGGAAATTTCGCCGAGCCGGCGCTCCAAAGGCGCGGCGACCGTGGCTGCTATTGTCGCGGGATCGGCGCCGGGCCGGCTGGCCTGCACCCTTATGGTGGGGAAGTCGATGGCAGGAAGACTGGCGACCGGCAGAAGAACATAGGCGACCACGCCAAGCAGAAACAGCCCGATGGCGAGCAGCGTGGTTCCGACTGGCCGGACGATGAAGGGATAGGAGAAGTTCACCGCCTACTCCGCCGCTTCGCGGGCAGGGATAGGCTCGGCGGAGGCGACCGATCGATCATGGTCCGGCGCGACGGAACGCCTGCCTGTGATATTTGCCTTCAGCCGCTCCATGAGGAGGTAAACGACCGGCGTCGTATAGAGCGTGAGGAGCTGGCTGAGCAGCAGGCCGCCAATGATGGTGATGCCAAGGGGAAAGCGAAGCTCCGAACCTGTGCCACTTCCCAGTGCCAGCGGCAGCGCGCCGAACAGGGCCGCTAACGTCGTCATCATGATCGGCCGGAAGCGCAAGAGTGAGGCTTGCAGGATCGCGGCTTGGGGCGATAGCCCGTGCTCGCGTTCGGCGGCGAGCGCAAAGTCGATCATCATGATGGCATTTTTTTTGACGAGACCCATCAGCAGGATGATCCCGATCAGTGCGATGACCGAGAGATCCAGGCCGCAGAGCATGAGGGCGAGCAGCGCGCCCACACCCGCAGAGGGTAGGGTGGACAAGATGGTCAGGGGGTGGATGAAGCTCTCATAGAGCACGCCCAGCACGATATAGATGGTGACCACCGCCGCGAGGATCAGCCAGGGCTCCCCCGCCAACGAATTGGCGAACTCTGCGGCATCGCCCGAATAGCTGCCGACTACTGAGCCCGGCATGCCGAGATCGCGCTCGGCCGATGCAATCGCAGCAACGGCATCGCTCAGCGACGCGCCAGAAGCGATGTTGAAGCTGAGCGTCACCGATGGGAACTGCTCCTCATGGCTGATGGTGAGCGGCGCCGTCGTGCGCTTGAGCTCGGCAAACGCATTGAGCGGCACCTCGGCGCCGGTGCTCGATGGCACGTAAATTTTGGCAAGGCTGGTAGGATCGCGCTGATATTGCGGGATCGCCTCCAGAACGACGCGATATTGATTCGCTTGGTCGTAGATGGTCGACACCTGGCGCTGCCCGAAGGCGTCGTAAAGTGTGTCGTTGACGGCTTGCATCGACAGCCCGAGACGTCCGGCCTTTTCCCGATCGACCTGGATGAGGGCGCGGAAGCCCCCCTCCTGCGCTTCGGACGAGACGTCGCTGAGAACCACTGCGTTCCGCAGACGTCGCAGCAATTGGTTGGACCAGAAGGTGACTTCGGTCGCGTCGGTACCCACCAGAGTGTACTGGTACTGAGCGCGGCTCGCGCGGGTGCTGATCTGAATGTCCTGCACCGGCTGGAAGTAGAGGGTGATGCCGGGAAGGCCTGCCACCTCGCTCTTGAGCCGGTCGATAATCTCGCCCACCGCAAGGCGCCGCTCGTCACGGGACTTCAGAGTGATGGCGAGATGCCCGGTATTGGGTGTGGCATTCACGGCGCTCGTGCCAACCACCGACACGACGCCAGTCACATCCTCATCCTTGCGAATGGCGTCCATGGCCAGGGACTGCAGCCGCTCCATTTTCTCGAATGAAACCTCGACGCCCGCCTCCGTTACGCCAGTGATCAGGCTGGTATCCTGTTGCG
The DNA here is from genome assembly GCA_003135455.1 of Hyphomicrobiales bacterium. GTDB lineage: Bacteria > Pseudomonadota > Alphaproteobacteria > Rhizobiales > Methyloligellaceae > Methyloceanibacter. Next base: position 5,490 of record PLBV01000015.1, read on the forward strand.
GCAGAAAGCCCTTAGGCGCGACGATGTAGAGGCAGCCGGTTGCGATCAGAGTGAGAAGGGTGACCGTCAGCATCATCGCCTGGTGACGCAGCACCCACTCCAGGCTGCGTCGATAGAAGTCAACGGCGCCGTCGATAGCGCGATTGAGTCCCCGCGTCAGCGCATTGCCAGTGTGGACCCGTTGACGTTGCAGAAGCTTGGCGCACATCATCGGGGTGAGCGTTAGCGACACGACCGCCGAGACGATGACAGCAATCGTCAGGGTCAAGGCGAATTCGCGGAACATCCGCCCCACAAGACCCGTCATAAACAGGAGTGGAATGAAGACCGCGATCAGCGACATCGTCAGCGAAATGACGGTGAATCCGATCTCACGGGCGCCGCGCAACGCGGCCTGCAGCGGGGCTTCGCCATCCTCGATATGCCGGACCAGGTTCTCGATCATGACGATCGCAT
>PLBV01000015.1:6022-11200 GCA_003135455.1 Hyphomicrobiales bacterium
TGTGCGCAGAAAGATGAACACGACCAGCACCACCAGGATCACGCTCAGCACCAGGGTCGTCTGCACGCCGTGAATCGAAGCGCGGATCGTGTCAGTCCGGTCATGCACCACGGAGAGCTTGACGCCGGCGGGAAATGCCTTTTGCAGGCGTGGCAGCCCGGCGAAAATGCGCTTCACCGTCTCGACGACATTCACGCCCGGCTGGCGCTGAATATCGATGATGATGGCCGGCACGCCTTGGTACCAGGCTGCCACTTTGTCGCTCTCGAGTCCGTCGATGACATTCGCGACGTCGCGCAGTAGCACCGGAGCGCCATTCCGGTAGGCAACCACGATGTCGCGGTAGGCCCCGGCTTCGGCAAGCTGGTCGTTGGCCGAGATGGTGTAGGATTGGTGCGTGCCGTCGAGTAGGCCTTTGGGACCGGCGACGTTGGCATTTGCGATGGCGAGCCGCAGGCCTTCAAGAGAAAGACCGTAGATAGCGAGCCGGGCGAAATCGGCTTGGACGCGGACTGCTGGCCGAATGCCGCCTTGGATCGAGACGTGGCCGACACCCGAAACTTCGCTCATGCGCTGCACGATGAGGGTGTCGGCGAGATTGGAGAGGTCTCGGATCGAGATCGAGTCCGAGGTTAGCGCCAGGGTAACGATCGGGGCATCGGCTGGATTCACCTTCGCGTACGTCGGGGGGTAAGGAAGATTGCGCGGAAGCGTCGAGCCGGCTGCATTGATGGCCGCCTGGACATCTTGGGCAGCCGCATCGATATCGCGGCTTAGGTCGAACTGAAGCGTGATCGCGCTCATTCCATAGGAACTGGACGACGTCATGGTCGTCAGCGAAGAAATCTGTCCGAATTGACGTTCGAGCGGCGCCGTGACGAGCGCCGCCATCGTGTCAGGACTGGCGCCCGGCAGTTGGGTGGTGACTTGTATAGTTGGAAAATCGACCTGCGGTAGGGATGAAATCGGCAGCCAGAAATAGCCGAGGATACCGCCCAGCAGCACGGCTACGCCGAGCAGAGAGGTCGCGATTGGACGCCGGATAAAAGGCCCGGAGACGTTCACGGACTGCTTCCCGCGCCATTGTCGCCGCGGCGATGGCGGCCGTCACGCCCGCGGCTTCCGCCGGCATCCGGCACGATGCCCACGTCCTTATGGTCGATGGTCGGCGGCTTCGTCTCCCCTCCAGCCTGAGCTGATCCGGCTTCCGTCTGCAGGCTGACGACGGTGCCATCGGCGAGGTGGGTGAAGCCGGTCGTCACCACCCGTTCCCCATCCTCCAATCCGCTCGCGATCACGGCCTCAAGATCGTCTTGCTGGCTGATGGTCACGAGACGCATTGAGACGCTGTTTTCATCCTTGAGCAAATAGACGAAGGTGCCCTTCGGTCCGCGCTGCACGGCACTTGTCGGGACCATCACCACCTGTTTCAAGGTCTCGACGAGAAGGCGGACGTTGACGAACTCGCCCGGCCAAAGCTTCAGCTCGGCATTGGGGAACTCGGCCTTCATGCGAACCGTGCCGGTCGTCTGGTCCACCTGATTGTCCACGACTTGGAGCGTGCCGGTATCGATGACTGTGCGGCCATCGGATGCCAAGGCCTGCACGATCAGCGGACCTTTCGCGAAAGCCTCATTCACTTGTGCAAGCTGCTGCTGCGGCAGATTGAAATACATCGAGATCGGCTTCAGCTGGGTGATGACGACAATGCCCTGCGCCTCCGACGCGTGGACGAGATTGCCCTCGTCGATCTGGCGGAGCCCAGTGCGACCATCAAGCGGGGCCGTGACCTTTGTGTAACCGAGATAGATATTGGCATTGTCGATCGCGGCCTGGTCGACTTTCAGGAGCGCTTCGAACTGGGCAACCAGGGCACGCTGCGTGTCTGCTTGCTGCTTGGAGCCGGCGTTTGTCGCGACGAGACGGGTGTAGCGATCGAGATCGAGCTTCGCGTTGGCGAGCTGCGCCTGATCTTGAGCGAGTTTCGCCGTCGCCTGATCGAGTTGCGCCTGATAGGTGCGCGGATCGATCTCAGCCAGGACATAGCCGCGCTGCACGTCCTGGCCTTCGCGGAAGAGGACCTTGGTGAGCTGTCCGTCAACCTGCGGGCGTACGGTGACGGTGTTCAGGGCCCTGATCGTGCCGAGGCCGTCTAGATAGACGGGAACGTCGACACGCTTTGCCGCTTCGGCCAACACTGGCACCGGACCGCCCTGGTCACCACGGCCGTGAGAGCCTCCCCGTTGCGTCGGTTGTTCTTGTTGCCCAGGACGCTCCGCTTGTTGGTGCCAACCTCCATTTGCCGGTTGCTCCTGTCGCTCCTGGTCCCCCTGCGTGGTGAACGCCACGACGGCGGCGATCACGGCGCCCCCGAAAATTAGAGTGACCAAGGCTTGCTTAAATCGCATCAGAAGCGACCTTTTGGGCCACTCGTCCTGCTTGGTGGCACACGCAGACTCAACGGACGCAGCTCATCGGATGGGGTGGAGGAGTCCAGTCGGCAAGCCGGCTGCGGCCTTCGGGCGACATTTGCGCGGCGCTTGCCGCTATGATTTCATGTAGCACCTGATCGAGTGCCACCCTTTCCGAACGTGCATCCGCCATCGCGGCAGTGAGCGATGAGCCATCAAAAGGCTCGGCGCGCAGCGCGGTCCTGACCTGCTCGAGCGAGCGGTCATAGGCCTCGCGCGCGGCTTCGGCGGTCGCACGTTCCGACTCGAACTTAGCGCGCAGCGAAGCCGCATCCGCAGCAGGCAGCGTGGCAGCGATTCGATCGATGCGCGCTTCGGCGGTGCGCCGCGACTGAGTGACCGGCAATTCGCTCGCCAAGTATGAACGGACGGCCAGCGCGCCAATGGTGCCGACAAAGAAAAGATTGACGGCAAGCGATATCAGCAATCCCCACCGCACGGAGCGGTTTTCCCCGGCGAGGCTCATAAGGGTCATGGTCCTAGTCCCGTTACAGAATCAGCATCGAAGAGACTACTACTGAGATCGGTGTCGGTAGCCGCGGTCTGGGTGAGGTTCAGGTCGAGGCTGGTTGCCATACGCATGCCGAGGCTCGATAGCCCGACCACGACGCCGAGCGTCGCGCCGCAGGCGAGCGCCGCGAAGCGCGGCCAGGTGACCCAGTGATTGGTAGCCGCGCCGCCCCGCCAATGGCTCAGTAATGGCTGCCTCTGCGGTGGCAGCCGCCGCGAGCGCAGGCCAGCAAGGACGCGGTGGACGGCCTGGTCAGGGATCTTTGCTGCCATTTCGGCGCGGCTAATCGCTTGGTCCAGCATCTTGGCCTGATCCAGCAGTGCGCGGGCAACCGGATCAGCGAACATTCGTTCTGCAAAGGCCTGCTCGCGTGCTGGCCAACGGCTCAGATCGCTGCTCCATACATCAATCAGACGTTGAAATCGGGAGACCGTCATGAGGAGCCCTTCTCAGCTCGCATGGCCGGCCAAGGCAGCACGCAGCGTCCGCTTCGCCCGTGCCAGCAAGGTTTCGACAGCAGAGACCGAAGTGCCGAGAACCGTCGCGGTTTCAGCGTTGCTAAGGCCTTCGTGATAGGTGAGCTGTATTGCGGTCCGTTGTCGTTCGGGGAGCGCGTCAATAGCGGCAGCAACGGATTGCTCCAATTGCTTCGCCTCAATTTGCCGAACCACATCGGGACCGGGGTCTGGAGGGTCGCCAGCTGCCTCCAGGCGCGCGAAGGGCGGACGCCGTTTCTGGTTGAGACACAGATTGACGACAATGCGAAAGAACCAAGTCTGGAATGGCGCGGCCGGACGCCAGTGGGGCGCATTGATCCAGACGCGCAATAATGCCTCCTGGACGATCTCCTCAGCCAAAGCGTGATTTTGGACGATGCGTTGCGCGAGCCTAAGAGCTCGAGCCGCGTGGCGTCGCGAGAGAAGCCGGAAAGCCGCCTCGTCCCCGTTCGCAATGCCGGCCATGAGGTCCTGATCGGCCGTTTCTTCCATGAAATCGGAGCCCCGCCCTCGGCAATCGACTCAAGAACAACGGGCACGCATGTGCAAATTGTGGCCTCGCCGGTTAAGCTTTTCAGCCAACATTGGGAAGACCTAGCGGCGTAGCAATTCCACAAATGCCGTGCGGCCGGAACCGAGTCCTTGCCACGTTCGACACTGGGAATGTCAGGAACATCCGCCAAGGCGTGGCCTATTCAACTTTCTTGCAAGACTAGGAACACGTGAAAGACAAAAAACCCTGCGAAAAGCCAAGGAGCGCCGACCCGAAGGCCGACGCTCCTGTAGGCCGCCGGGGAGGTGAGCCGGCGGCTCCGGGCGGCTGCGTCCAAGGAAACCGCGCCACCAGGTTGCGAAATCGCTGGCTTATAGATCGATATTGGGGCCACCCCGTTCCGACCGATTACACCAGTGGCCCGGCCCGCCGTTCTGACCACGACCGTCTTGGCCAAACTGGCCGCGCCCCTGCCAGCCGGCGAAGCGATTACGCTGATGCGGACGCAGCGCCTGCCCCAGGATCTGGAAGCGCCCCTTCTGCGCGTCGTCGAGGCTCTTGTAGAGCGGATCCTCGGCGTCGGCGAGTTTCTTGAGACTTGCCGCCGCCGCGCCGAGCGCGTCGGCATGCCGGTGCAGACGCTCGACCGGGTCGGCTGGGGGCTGCTCTTTTTCGCGCGCGGTCATGCGGTCGGCGCGGGCCTTGCTCATGTCGCGGATTGCGGCCTCGAAGGCAGGCCAGTTCTTTTCCTGCTCGGGTGTGAGCTTGAGTCCAGCCTTGAGCGCAGCGATGCGCGCGTCGGTGAACGCGCTCCTGTCTTCGGCTGACGGATGCCAACGCGGATCGCCGTCACGACCAGGCATCTGTTGGGCAACAACCAGGCTCGAACCGGCAATCACCGCTGCGGCCGTCCCGGCAAGCACTGCTTTCCACATAGCTACCTCCATGACTCATTTGCGGGTCTCCTACCCCTAGAAACACGGGACAAAAGAGAACCCTGCGGTGGTTGCCGGAAAAAGGACCGGGGCACTGGCAACCCTGTTAAAAGCCNNGCGCAGCGCCCGTCGCACCCTCGGCCATCAGGGACAAGCTTTCACGGAAAAGGGCTTCGAGCCGATCCCAACACCGCGTGCACTCGAAACGGCCGAGATTCCTGCCATCAGCAGCGTCGTCTTGTATGGCAACTTCGGCGGCAGCGGCTTGCTC
>PLBV01000026.1 GCA_003135455.1 Hyphomicrobiales bacterium
CCGAGCACCGATTCCTCGATCAGCACTTCGGAGGTGGGCGAGGCATCCAGCCCCCGCTCGACGATCTCGAGGAACTCCTCGCGGTTATAGGCGACGCCCCCTCCGGTGCCGCCAAGGGTGAAGGAGGGCCGGATGATGGCCGGAAGCCCGATGTCCGGCAGCACTTCGAGCGCCTCGATCAGGCCTTTCTCCACATAGCGCCGCCGCCGCTCGCCTTCGCTCGCCGCCCAGCTGCGCTCGAACGCGGCAAGCGCCTCGGCTCTCGCCTCTAGGGGCGCCGTCTCGGCCGTGATGCGCTCGACCTCGGCCTTGTACTTCTCCCGGTCGGCGCGTTTCAGGTCGGTGGCGTCGGCAAGGCGGGAGCGCGGCGTCTCGAGCCCGATGCGTTTCATGGCCTCGCGGAACTTCTCGCGGTCCTCGGCCTTGTCGATCACCTCGGCGCGGGCGCCGATCATCTCCACCCCGTATTTGGCGAGCACGCCCGAGCGATGCAGGCTGAGCGCGGTGTTGAGCGCGGTCTGCCCGCCCATGGTGGGGAGCAGCGCGTCGGGCCGTTCCTTCTCGATGATCTTGGTGACGAAGTCCGGCGTGATCGGCTCGATATAGGTGGCGTCGGCCATGTCCGGGTCGGTCATGATCGTGGCCGGGTTGGAGTTCACCAGCACGATCCGGTAGCCCTCTTCCTTCAGGGCCTTGCAGGCTTGCGTGCCGGAATAGTCGAACTCGCAGGCCTGACCGATCACGATCGGTCCGGCCCCGATGATCAGGATGGACTTTATGTCTTGGCGTTTGGGCATGGGGGACGTTGGCCCGCTTATAGATCAAACGGGCCAAGCTACAAGAGCGGCAGGGCAGAATCTTCCCCCGATCGGGACCCTGATGCTCCAGATAAAGGGGCGGCGCCAGGGCAAGCCAAGTGGGACCGCCCTGGCGCGGGCAGCTAAACGGTCGGTAAGGCCGATCAGGAGAGGAACCGGGTCGCGTCCTCCACGAACAGCTCGGGATATTGGAATTGGGACCCATGCCCTGCGTCCGGGTAGAGGATGAGCTGCGCGTTGGGGAGGTATTGGGCCAGGAGGAAGGAATTGACCGTCGGGATCATGATGTCGTGGGAGCCGTTGACCACCAGCACCGGCTGCTTGATGTCGCGCAAGCCGGCATAGCCGTCATTGGGCGCTCCGCCCCAGGCGCCGATCGCCTTGGCTTGCGCCTGCATGGTCTGCTCCGTGCTTGCCGTGTCGCGGTCCAGCTTCCGCGACTGCGTCCGCGCCAGGAAGGCTCGGCCGGCCGCCTGGCTCGTTTCCGACGGTTGGAAGAAGAGAAAGAGGATGTCATCGGCGCTGCCGACTTGGCGGGTTGCCGCAGCGGTGACCTCCGGCGTGAAGCTCTGCATGCCTTCCCCGCCCTTTGGCCCGGCTCCGGCCAGGATCACGCGGCCAATGAGGTCGGAGCGGTCAGATGCCGCCTGCTGGGCGACGAGGCCGCCGAGCGAGAAGCCGAGCAGGTCAACCTTAGCGAGCTTGAGCGCCTCGACGAAGGCGGCGAGGTGGGCAGCCATAGCCCCGACGCTATCGGGCGTCTTTCCGCTGGAGAGCCCAACCCCGGCATTGTCGAACAGGATCACCTCACGCGTGGCGGCCAGCCCGTTGGTGATGGCCGGGTCCCAATCGTCCATGGTGCCGCGGAAGCGCTGCAGGAAGACGAGCGGGGCCTCGCCCGCCTTGCCGAAGCGGCGATAGGCGTAGCGATAGCCGTTGGCCTCGACGAAGCGGTTGGGCGCGGTTTCATGGGTGGCATCTGCTTGCGCCGGCGCCACCAATCCGCTTGCGCTTTTCAGCGCCAAGCCGGTGGTAGGGGAAACGGCCGATTCCAGGGCGTTGGACATGGAGAGTCTCCTTTGACGAGTTTATGATGACGGTAATCATCTACCATAGATGATATATATCATCTAAAAGTCAATAGGAGGCTACGCGGATTGGCGATGCCCGGCACGCCGCCGTGTGCCGAGCTTCCAAAAAGATGACGCGCATCATATATATTGACCAACGCAGGGCGGCAGACTGGAGCAAGGCAATGGCGCGATCGACGAGACAGGACACGGAGAAACATCGGGAGCAGATCGTCGAGGCCGCGGCGCGGCTGTTCCGCGCCCGCGGGCTCGATGGGGTAAGCATCCCGGAGCTGATGGCGGAAGCCGACATGACCCATGGCGGCTTCTACCGGCACTTCGCCTCCAAGGACGCGCTGGCGGCACTCGGCTATGCGGCGGCGTTCGAAGATCTGTTGGGGGTCTTTGAGGGCATCGTCGCGCAGCACAAGGATGACCCATCAGCCGCTCGCATAGCCTATATCGACACCTATCTGGCGAAATCCCATCGCGACAAGAGCGAGATGGGCTGTCCGACCGCGGCCCTGTGCACGGACGTCGCCCGTGGCGATACCAAATCCGAGCTGCACGCGGCCTTTGTCGCAGGCGCACGGCGCTTCGCCGATCGGCTGGCGGCGTTGGAGCCCGCAGGCGAAACGAGCAAGGCGCGGCGCGAGCACGCCTTGGCGACGCTTTCGACTTTGGTGGGAGCCGTGCTTCTGTCCCGCGCCACCAAGGGCGATGCCATCTCCGACGCGATTCTCGCTGCGGCGAAGAAGAGCCTCACCGCATAGGCGCCGAGTTCAGTCCTTATCGGTCGGCGCGTCGCCCTTCCGCCTCTCCATCAGCTCGACGAAGCGGGTGAAGAGATAGTGGCTGTCCTGCGGTCCGGGCGAGGCCTCCGGATGGTACTGCACCGAGAACACCGGTCTGTCCTTGAGTTTGAGCCCGCAATTGGAGCCGTCGAACAGCGAGACATGGGTCTCCTCGACGTTTCCCGGCAGGCTGTCGCGATCCACGGCGAACCCATGGTTCATGGACGTGATCTCGACCTTGTGGGTGGTGAAGTCCTTGACGGGGTGATTGGCGCCGTGATGGCCCTGGTGCATCTTTGCGGTCCTGCCGCCCAGCGCCAGCCCCAGCATCTGATGGCCGAGACAGATGCCGAACACCGGCAGCCCTGAATCCACGAGCTTCCTGATCTCAGGCACGGCGTAAGTGCCGGTCGCCGCCGGATCGCCCGGGCCGTTGGAGAGAAACACGCCGTCGGGCTTGCGCTCCAGGATCTCCTCGGCGGTGGTCGTGGCAGGCACGATTGTGAGCCGGCATCCGGCACCCGCCAGCTCGCGCAGGATGTTGCGCTTCAGCCCATAATCGATGGCGACCACGTGGAAGGGCGCATCGTGCTGCCGCCCATAGCCTTGGCCCCATCGCCACGGGGTCTCGTCCCAGCTATAGCTCTGGCCGCAGGTCACCTCCTTGGCGAGGTCGAGCCCCACCATGCCGGGCCAGGCGGCCGCCGCGCGCTTCAGCGCCTCAAGATCGAATTTCCCGTCCGGCGCGTGCGCGATCACCGCGTTCGGCATGCCCTTCTCGCGGATCAGCGCCGTCAGCGCGCGCGTATCGACGCTGGTGATGGCGATGATGCCGCGCGCCCTCAGCCAGTCGTCGAAGCCGGCGCTTGCCCGATAGTTGGAGGGCTGTGTGATGGCTGCCCTGAGCACGCAGCCGCGCACGCCCGAGGCAGCAGCCAGGCTCGCGGTCTCGATGTCCTCGGCATTGGTGCCGACATTGCCGATATGGGGGAAGGTGAAGGTCACGATCTGGCCGGCGTAAGAGGGATCGGTGAGGATCTCCTGATAGCCGGTCATGGCGGTGTTGAAGCAGACCTCGCCCACGGCCGTGCCCGTGGCGCCGGCGCCTACGCCCGCGATAACGGTGCCGTCGGCGAGCACCAAGAGCGCGGTCGGCGCCTCTTCGGTCCAAGGCTCAACCGTCCGCGCGCGAGCTGTCGAGGCCTCTCCGGCCAGGCTTTTGGGATGGTCGTTCATCGGCTTTCGTTGCTGCCGCCAGATGCGGGCGGCCAGGGCTCAAGTCGGGTGCATGTCTTGCGGCGTCAAGGCCGCGACCCTTGGGCACGCCTTCCAACGAAACGCACTTCTAGGCCAGGCACCGCACCGGGTCAATGCTAGGCCAAAATATTTCCTTGTGAAAACAAGGCCTTAGGGAAGAAAAACAGCTTGCTCCGCACCTAATGCTCGGTTACCTTGGAAGCTTCTTCCTCGATTCCATCTGCCCCAATCCATTCCATCTGCCCCAATCCATGCGCGAGACAATCACCGCTGCGCTCAAGGCTGCGACCAAGGCGCAAGACAAGCGCCGCATGTCGACGCTCCGGCTGATCAGCGCCGCCATCAAGGACCGCGACATCGCGGCGCGAACGAGCGGCAAGGGCGAGGCTACCGACGCCGAGCTTCTCGAGCTGCTCGCCAGGATGATCAAGCAGCGGGAGGAGTCGGAGAAGGTCTACGCCGATGCCGGCCGCGCCGAGCTCGCCGCGCAAGAGGGCGAGGAGATCGCCATCATCCGCGAGTACCTGCCCCAGCAGCTCTCCGAGGCCGCGAGCGAGAAGGCCATTGCCGAGGCGATCGCGGAAGCGGGTGCTACGACCGTCAAGGACATGGGCAAGGTGATGGCCCAGCTCAAGGCTCGCTATGCCGGCCAGATGGATTTCGCCAAAGCGAGCGCGCTCGTGAAGGAGCGTCTGAAATAGCCTTGCCTCGCTGCTGAAGCGGAGTGGCCTGGTTCGCCTATCTCGGACTTTCCACGACCGAGATGGGGCCTGATATTCTGTTGTTGATCGCTTCATTCATCGCGGGTGTCGTCCTCGCCACGGCAATCTGCTGGGGTCTCGCCATGAAGAGCCCCATAGCGATAACCGCCATCGTGCCCATTGGCGGTTTCGCGCCGCGCAATTCTTCTAGCGCTACTCGAAAAGGTCACGCGGCTTAGAGTTGCCGGAGGAGGGAATGCGTTTCGATCTACGCCTGCAGCGCGATTCAATTCAGTCGGGATAATTGATCACCGAGCTGCGGGAAGCCGCAGGTGCATGATCGGGAATTCCGATCGCTCGTTTTGAGAAAGCCTGCGGCGCGCGAGCACGCGGCCATTTGTCAGTGCACTGCAACAAGGTTCCGTCATTGCACTGCACTATTAACCGTCTTCTGAATTGCGCTGCAGCACGGAGGTCGTCTCACGTGAGCAGCCAAAACTGAAATGGAGGCCAACCATGATCCTGTTCTCTCGTCTTCAGCTTTTGAGCTTCGCCGCGGTGGGCGCGCTCGTCGCCCTTACCGCTGTCAACACTCCGGCCAGCGCCGATCAGCCGATGGTCAACTTAGGACCGGTCGGGCCTTACGAGCCTATTCTCACGACGGTTGGCGGCAAGCGGATCATCGCCTTCTATGTGCCGGACAATGGCAATTGCGTTGTCAACGCGGTGGTCTGGGATGCTGCGGCCCCCGAGACGCCGTACCCGTCTGCGCGCGTTCGGATTAGCCTAAATCCGGGCCAGACATTTCATCTCGACGGCGCTCAGCAACAGTCGGTCAATCTGCAATGTGGTGACAAGGCGGCGACCCTTGCGCTCGTTGGGCTCGACGAGCTCACAAACACTGGCGCCACGAAATAGACCGGGCGCAATTGAGGCTTTTACGGCCTATCAGCCTATCCAAGGTGTGGCTCATTTTGACATAGGGACCGGCCGGGCGCGGCAAAGCCTCCCGCCCGGCGGGGGACCTCAAGGGGACGACATTTGATCGGCCCCCCGCCAATAGCTGGACATCTGATTCATCGTTCACTATTTGTTCTCTAGTGAATAGCAATAGTGAATAGTGGTGATGACCCCAACAGCCATGTGGCCTTCAGCGCCGCCTGAGCGCTCACTCACGCAATGAAATTTGCCGATTCGTTCCTCGATGAGATCCGCGCCCGGCTGCCGGTGTCGCAGGTGGTCTCCCGCCACGTGCCCCTGAAGCGGCGGGGCCGCGAATTCGTGGGTCTCAGCCCCTTCAATAAGGAGAAGACGCCCTCCTTCACCGTCAACGACCAGAAGGGCTTCTATCACTGCTTCTCCAGCGGCAAGCATGGCGACATCTTCGGCTTCGTCATGGAGACCGAGGGCTTGAGCTTCCCCGAAGCGGTGGAGAAGCTCGCGGGCGATGCGGGCGTGCCGCTGCCGAAGCCCGATCCGCAATTCGAGCGGGTGGCCAAGGAGCGCCTGGGGCTCCTCGACGCGCTCGAAGCCGCGGCGGTCTTCTTCGAGGAGCAGCTCAAGGCGAGGGAAGGCCGCGAGGCTTCTGCTTACGCCGAGCGCCGCGGCTTGAGCCCAGCGACTCTCAAGGCCTTCAGGATCGGCTATGCCCCGGGCAGCACGGACGCGCTCAAGAGCACTCTGATCAAGAAAGGTTTCACCGAGGCCCAGCTTCTTGAAACGGGCCTGCTGGTCAGGCCCGACGACGGCCGCGCGCCGTACGACCGCTTCCGCCACCGGCTGATCATTCCCATCCTCGATCCCAAAGGACGCGTCATCGCTTTCGGCGCTCGTGCGCTGGATGACCAAGCGCAGCCCAAATATCTGAACTCGCCGGAGACCGCGCTGTTCGACAAGGGCTCGACCGTGTTCAATTTCGCCGAAGCGCGCAAAGCCGCCTTCGAGTCGGGCGAGCTGATCGTGGTCGAGGGCTATATGGACGTGATCGCGCTGCATCAGGCGGGCTTCAAGAATGTCGTCGCCACGCTCGGCACCGCCTTCACCGAGCGGCAGATGGAGCGGCTATGGCTCACCGCGCGCGAGCCCATCATCTGCTTTGACGGCGATCGGGCCGGCGAAGCGGCGGCCGCCCGCGCCATCGACCGCATGCTGCCCAATTTGCGTGAAGGCCATTCCTTCCGCTTCGCCTTTCTCCCCGACGGTTCCGACCCCGACGACCTCGTGCGCCAGGAAGGGGCGGGCGCTCTTGCCCGCTGTCTGGCAAGCGCCAAGCCGCTCATCGATGTCGTTTGGCTGCGGGAGCTCGCGGCCGAGCCGATCGACACGCCGGAGCGCCGCGCCGCCTTCGAGGAGCGGCTCCAGCGCCTGCTCGCGCAGATCGCCAATGCACGGGTGAGGGACCACTACCGCCGCGAGGTGAAGGACAGGCTGTTTGGGCTGTGGCGGGAGAAGCGCGGGGCCGTGCCGGGCAAGCGGCCATGGACCCCCACAAAGCCCGCCGGTGGCAGCAAGCCGCCCTCCGCGCAAGGCTTTGCCACCACCGTGATCCTGGCGCTTGTCAACCATCCCTGGCTGCTCGATCGCTTCGCCGAAGATGTGGGGAGCCTCGAATTCAAGGTGAAGCCCTTCGCCGAGCTGCTCGCCTTCCTCACCCGCACCATCTTCGAGCATCCTGGCATCGAGCGGGGGCGCCTGGCCGAGCTGCTTGCCAAGAGCAATCACGCCCAGCTCCTGGAGAAGATCGACCAGCGAAGCCCGTTCACGCGGGTGACGTTCCTACACCCCGAGATGCCGCCGGAAATCGTGGAAGAGCAGTTCATCGAGCTCCTGTTTCGCTGGCGGGCGTTGCCTACCCTGAAAAGGGAGCTGCATGAGCTCGCCGACCAGCTCTCCGAGGGCTCCGATGCCGAATATGAGCAATTCACCTTGCTGCAGCAGCAGATCGCCAGCGCCGGCAGCCGCCACGCCACCGACGACGCGGGCGATCGGGAGTTTGGTGAGAAATTCGAGGAAAAAATTGCCCAGGTGGCCCGCGAAAAGGGTTCATGGCACAAGGGGCGGCGCCAGGTCCCCCGCAACTGAAGCATCTCGGCGGGGCTTAAGGAGCGGCACCTCTCTTGCATGGGCGAGTTCGACATGGGATGGGTCTTGCGCAAGGTCGGCCAAAAGCGCCGGAATGCCAAGAAATCATTGGGGCCGCAGCGCTTTGCGGCCTTGACAGGCGCGCTTGCCCTCGCCAATTCCATGGTCAGGAACGAAGGCCTCGCGCCAGGCCTGTTGGGAGGCCGCTTCCCGGCCTTTCGGCGCGGGAGCCTGTAAGTCATGCCGGCAGGCGCCTATAAGGCATGCCGGCAGCCAGAAGCTGAGGGGGAGGGTCGATCGCCTTCAGCACATCGCCAGCGTCGGAGACACCATCGTTCTGCCCTTGCGGGGCAAGCGTGTTGGGGAGAGTGACAGTAGGCCCATAGTCAGGCGAGCCAAAGTGGCAACCGTTCCGGGCTTATGTCTTGCTTAATTGACGCTTAACGGGTGACGACGTTAATCGTGTCTGAGTCGTGCAGGGTGCCGCATCCGCGCGGAACTTGAGCTTGCGCGGGCGCTTTTCCGAAAACGCGGAGGAGCGAGTGAAGAAATAAGACGCTTCGGAGTAGATGAATGGCAACCAAGACCGCTGAAGCTGAGGATCAGGAGCAAGCCCCGGCGGAGACCCAGGACGGTCCCGTGCTCGACATGTCAGATGCGGCAGTCAAGAAGCTGATCAAGACCGCGAAGGCGCGCGGCTTCGTGACCTATGACGAGTTGAACGAGGTGCTTCCCTCCGAGGAGGTCTCCTCCGAGCAGATCGAGGACACCATGTCGATGCTGTCGGACATGGGCATCAACGTCATCGATACCGACGAAGCAGAGGAGCCGGAGGAGGGCGCCGTCGCCGCCGAAGCGCCCGCGCGCCCCGTGGTTCCCGTGCAGCCGATCGCCAAGGCCGAGAGCAGCAAATCCGAGCCGATCGATCGCACCGACGATCCGGTACGCATGTATCTGCGCGAGATGGGCTCCGTCGAGCTCTTGTCCCGCGAGGGCGAGATCGCCATCGCCAAGCGCATCGAGGCGGGCCGCGAGGCCATGATCGCAGGGCTTTGCGAAAGCCCGCTCACCTTCCAGGCCATCATCATCTGGCGCGACGAGCTGAACGACGGCAAGATTCTGCTCCGCGACATCATCGATCTCGAAGCCACCTATCAGGGCCCGGACGCCAAGCCCGCGCCGTCCCAGCCGCTGCCCGAGGGCCTCAACGGCGATGGCCACGCGCAACCCGCGCAACCAGTGGTCCAAGTCGCCGAGGTCCCGCAGCCGCCTGCTCCCCGCACCGACGACGAGGACGAGGAGCGTCCGCGACCCGAAGAATATGAGGAGGACGACGACGACATCGAGAACTCCCTTTCGCTCGCCGCCATGGAGGCCGAGCTCAAGCCCAAGGTNNCCAAGGTGCTGGAGACCTTCGACCTCGTCGCCACCAACTACAAGAAGCTGCGCAAGCTGCAGGACCAGCTGGTCGAGCGCGCGCTGAAGAACGACGTTCTCTCCTCCGGCCAGGAGAAGCGCTACAAGGTCCTGAAGGACGAGATCGTCGTCGAGGTCAAGTCGCTCTCGCTCAATAACAATCGCATCGAGAGCCTGGTCGAGACCCTTTACGACATCAACAAGAAGCTGCTCGGCTATGAGGGGCGCATGCTCCGTCTCGCCGAAAGCTATGGCGTCAAACGCGAGGACTTCCTCACCGAGTATCAGAACAACGAGCTCGATCCCAACTGGCTGCGCCGCGTCGGCCGCCTGAAGAAGCGCGGCTGGACCGATTTCATCCATGACGAGCGCGGCATGGTGAAGGACATCCGTCAGGAGATTCAGAATCTCGCCGCCGAGACGGGCCTGCAGATCTCCGAGTTCCGCCGCATCGTGCATGTGGTGCAGAAGGGCGAGCGCGAGGCGCGCCAGGCGAAGAAGGAGATGGT
>PLBV01000010.1 GCA_003135455.1 Hyphomicrobiales bacterium
CGAGCCCTGCCGGGCGCACCAATTACTTGGTGCGCGGGCGCACGCCCGCGCTCGTTGCGCCGGGGAAGGTCAGAACCGATAGCCGTAGCGGACGCCCAATCTGTCGAGGCCTTCATTTGGCTCGACGATGAAGGCGTTCGATGTGTGCTCGAAATAGGCCGACAAGCTGCTATGCGCACCGAAGCGATAGCCAATCTCAATGGGGATGTGGAACAGCACGCGTGAGCCGAGCGCCTTGCGGTCCCAGTCCTCGAACTGCAGCTGCCCATTGTGGACGGCGCCACCGATGCCAAGTCCAAAGAACAATCCACTCGGCATCTCGTATTGCCATCTGGCGTCTATGTAGGCGTGGCTCGTCGCACCAACTGTGTTGATCGACCCCCCAATTGCCGGCCGAACAGTGCCACCCAGAAAAGACACGGAGGGGGATAAAAGGGCTTCAATATTGATGTCGACGGAATTGGGCTCGGCGCGAAATCCGCTCCACAGGCCCGGCACGTCATGGTCCAGCACGCCGAGCTTGAGCTCCTGCACAAAGCCATCGGCGAGCGCGGGCGCGACAGCTCCCAGCAATGGAAGCACCCAGGCCAGCCATCCGACGAGGTTTCTTGCTTGCATCGATCGCGTCCGCTTCAACCAAGCGAAGGACCATCCTGAGCCGCAGATCTCCTCAAAGCAATCAGTCTCCATGCTTCGTTCGGTCACAGTGTGGTCAGAGTAATGCCCTGTTTTGGCGTGCAATTCTCCCAAAAGCCGCGCGACCCTCTGCCTCGCATCATGCGGCTCCAAACTGGCGGCGCCCGACGACAGCTCTCAACAGACAGGACATCCGGCATGAAACAGATTGGCGTAGGCAGGCTTGCCCTGATCGGCCTAGCGACGTTGGTGGCGCTTTCGAGTTTCACCAGCCCTTCTCGCCCGGACGTGTTGTCGAGCTATGTGACGTTCTATGGATTCGACGACAATGACGACGGCGATCCGACCCACCTCGGCACGGACATCATTTCCCACGCCCTCATCCACGCCTCCGCCACCGAGGACGACGGCACCTATGATCGGCCCGGCACGCTCGCAACTGACACAAGGCTCATACCACCCGGGACCAAGGTCTATGTGCCGGCCCTGAAGCGCTACTACGTCATGGAGGATACGTGCGTGGAGTGCTCCGAGGACTGGCTTAACAACAAGCCGCACGTGGACCTGTATGTGTCCGGAACTGGAGACAAGCTCGCAGCTTGCGAAGACCGCCTGACCATGGAGAGCGCCAAGATCATCCTCGCTCCCCCCGCCGGGCTTCCGGTGAAGCAGGGCTCAGCCTGTGACTGAACGGCAAAGTGATCGCGTCGGCATCCCGCCTGGCGATCATAGCCCCGCCGGGCACTCCGGCCTCAACTTGGGCGGCGCCGGCGGTCCCAGAGCTGCTCGTCGAGGACGCGTTTCACTCTCTCAACCGGGGGGATCGCCTCCAACTCTCTGGTGAAGGCTTTATATTCCTCGCTCCCCTCCTCCGAGGCCAAGCCGTAGCTCAGATCGGCCCGCCATTCGAGCAGTCGCTTCCAACCGCGCGCATCACCGCCCTTGCGTGGCGGGGAAACGCCCGCTACCAGCAACCTGCGCAGGATCGTTTGCGCCGCCTCGCCCTCCTCATAACCGGCCTTGACCAAGAGATCGATCACCGCGGCGACGCGACCAAGGAAGGCCTCGCTCGGTGCGGCGCCCTTGCGCCGGTTGGCGACGCCTTCGCCTCGCAAGCCCTTGCGCCGATCTCTCAAGGATGCCTGGAGATCGATCAGCGGCTGCAGGTCTTCCTTGGCGAGCCCATCCTCGGAAAGCTGGCTGATCACCACCGCCAGGCATTTGGCGCCGAGCTCCGTCTTGTCTTGCGGATCGGGGTCATGGGTCTGCCTAAGCGCCCTCAACGCGGCACCGAGACGATCGAGATTTGGTGAAAGCGTCTGCATGATAAAGGCCCGCAACCCTAGCTAAGTAAGCACATATGCGTTGCCAGCGCTCTTCTCTCCCGGAGGCGCCAACATCTTGCGCGAAAGGGTTAAAAGATTGGTGTGGAAGGGCGCCCGCCTCCTGCGACATGCGGTCAGAGGGCATTGACACGTTAACCCACCGCTCGGGGCGCCACTCTCGGGCATGCAGACAATCTCCTACGCCCAGTGAAGGCGAAGTGCTCGATGTGTTGGTCCAGCCGAGGCGGGACAAAGCAGCCNNCAAACTTGGGTCCTACCGCGCCGAACATTGTCGGGTGCGAGAAAGATGCGTTAGACTCGCTCCATGAGGGGGAACCGACCAAATGGATGGAATCCGTCTGGCCCAAAATACGTACGCCGGACGAGCGAACCAGGGGAAACTCCAATGTGTCACCGTCAATCCGCTAGCATCGTCGATTGCGACCGGCTCGATGCCCCAAGAGGAGGCAATGCGACACTCCTGCGGCTTGCACGCCCTTTTCGCGATGCGGCGCTTGTGGTGGCGACGATGTCGTGCATTGCGTGCTGCACCGAAGCCGCGCTCGCCGATCAGAAAGTGTGCCGTTCGCTCGAGCAGCGTTACGAGCAGATCGAGAAAGCCGCGACGAGCATCGAGGTCAACGCCATGCTCTTCTCCGCCGCCGATAAAGGCTGCGATGCGATTGCGCGGCAACTCTTGGACAAGGGAGCCTCGCTTGACGCGCGTGATCGCTTGGGCCTCCGACCCTTGGGTCATGCGGCTGCAGCCGGTCAGGCTGAGCTCGTCGCCCTTTTCCTTGACCGGGGCGCACCCATCGACGCGCAGAACCTCGATGGGTCGACGGCGCTTTATCAAGCGGCCGAGGCGGGCCGGCTGTCCATCGTTCGCCAGTTGGTCGAGCGCGGGGCGAATGTGAGTTTAGCCGGCAGCACTGGCATCATGCCCCTTTCCGCTGCCGCCTATATGGGCAGCGAACCCATCGTGCAGTTGCTGCTCGAAAAGGGCGCCGACCCAAAGGTGCTCGACACCACGCAAAAAGCCGCGATCGTCTATGCAGCGGGGCGCGGCTTTCCCGGCATCGTTGGCTTGCTTCTCGATCATGGAGTCGACGTCAACACCCGTTACGGAAACGACCTGACCGCGCTGATGTGGGCCGCCGGCTATTCGGACGAAGCCGGTGTCGACGACGTGACGAAGGTCATGACATTGCTCATCGATCGCGGTGCGCGGCCCGACGATCAGGACAATCGCGGTCGAACCGCGTTGATGACCGCGGCCGAGCTTGGCCATGGGGCGGCCGCGGAGCTGCTGATCAGCCGGGGCGCGGACAAGAGCCTCCGGGACAAGCAAGGCAAAACCGCGGGCGACCTTGCCAAGGACGAGGCGCTTCGCGCCAAGCTCGCCGCGCGGTGACCGCTAACGGTGCTCGCTGCCAAGATATTGGTCGATCTGGAGGCCGGCGAGATACTCGGCCAGCGCCGTAAGATCGTCCGACGACGTCGCATTCATGAGGTCTGACATGCCGGGATTGTTGCCGCGCGTTCGGTTGCGAAAATCCACCATCGTCTTTTGCAAATATTCGCGCTGCTGCCCGGCAAGCCTAGCCGTGCTGCCGTCGCCCTGGAAATGGTGGAGATGGCAACCTGGGCAACCGACGGAAGCGGCAGCGCTTTGCGCTTTGGCGGCAACGTCCTTCGGTGCTTCCGGTTGCTGCAGATTGGGCCACTTCAGCTTCGAGAAATATCCGGCCAGCGGAAGCAGGTCCTCCTTCGCCAGCGTGGCAGCGATCGGCGACATCAGCTCATTCTTGCGCGCGCCGCTTTGGAGGTCGCGCAGCTGAAGAAAGAGATACCCCTCGTTCTGGCCCCAGATCACCGGCGTCGTCTTGAGCTGGGGAACGCCGGTCTCGCCGTGGCAGGCGGTGCAGATCTTTGCCTTCTCCTCGATAGGGTCCGCAGCGAAGGCGCTTCCGCTCATGAGCAGGAGCGCCACGAGCAAAACGGCGCGCTTGGTGCTGGTGGGGTCAGGAAGGTGGAACATCGCCTCGAACTCCGTCCCATTATAAAAAAGGACGGGGCCTTCCACAGCCCCGTCCTTCAACTGTTATGCGCGTCTTTCGTTGCCCTTGCGGGCGCGTGCGGCAATCAGTCCGTCGTAAAGGCGATGATGTTGTTGCCGCGCTTGAAGTCGATCTGGGTGTTACCACCCGCACCGACGACGATGTATTGCTTGCCGTCGATGGCGTAGGACGCCGGTGGCGCATTGACGCCTGCACCCGCAAAGAACGACCACAGGACCTTGCCGGTTGCGGCATCGTAGGCCCGGAACCAGCCGTCGCCTTCACCCGTGAACATGAGACCGCCGGCAGTCGTCAGCGGGCCGCCCATCATCGGCAGTGGCGTCTTCACCTGCCATTTGATCTTGCCCGTGTTGTAGTCGACCGCAGTGACGTTGCCGAACGACGCCTCGGTCGCGATCACTTTGAAAGCACCGCCGAGCCAGAGCTTGCCGCCCGGATAGGGCGAGCTCTGAACTTGGTAGGTCATGGGCTGATGCAGGTTGACCGCATAGGTCAGCCCAAGCTCCGGGTTGACCGCCATCGGCGACCATTCGACGCCGCCATTGGCGCCCGGCAGCATGCGCGCACCCTCAGCCGTCGGCAATGTGTACATGCCCTCTTGCGACACCATCGGCTCGGAGAAGCGAATGAGGCTGCAATCCTTGCGGCTATTGACATAGACGTGCCCGGTCTTGCCGCCGTGAATGACGGCCGGCACGACGTTGCCGTCCTTGTCCTTGGCGTTGACCAACACCGTCGGGCTCGTGTCGTCGAGGTCCCAGAGGTCATGGGGGATGTACTGAAAGTGGCAAACATATTTGCCGGTATCGAGATCCACCGATACGAGCGACTCCGTATAGAGATTGTCGCCGGGCCGGACCGAGCCGTCGAGGTCAGGCGAGGGATTGCCGACCACGAAGTAGATGCGCTTCGTGGCAAGGTCGATGGACGGGTTCTGCCACACGCCGCCGCCGACCGTCTTGTAGGGGTCGCCGGTCTTGGTGAGCTGCGCCTTCTCGGCCGCGATGTCGCGATGCAAGTCTTTCCCCGTGGCGTCTGTGGTCGCCCATACGCCGACGGAGTTTTCGGGGCTCGTGTCGAAAGTCCAGACGAGCTTTCCGGTCTTGGCGTCATAGGCCTTGACGAAGCCGCGGATGCCGTATTCGCCGCCATTCGTGCCGATCAGGATCTTGCCGTCCACGGCAGTCGGCGCCATCGTCTCGCTGTAGCCAAGTGTGGGATCGGCGATCTCGGTCTGCCAGACCACGCTGCCAGTTTTGGCATCGAGGGCGACAAGCTTGGCATCGAGCGTTGCCAGATAGACCTTGTCGTCATAAACGGCCACGCCGCGGTTGTTGGGGCCGCAGCAATAGGTCGTGACCGGGCCCATGGCGTGCTTGTAGTGCCAATACTCCTCGCCCGTCTTGGCGTTGAGCGCGTAGACGTGGTCGAACGACGTCGTGACATACATGACGCCGTTGACGACGATCGGCGTCGTCTCCATGGATTCTTTCACTTCCGTCTGGAAGATCCAGGCGGGGTGGAGCTTGCCAACGTTAGACGTGTTGATCTGCTTGCCCGGGAAATACCGGGTCTGATCATAATTACCGTTGGTATGCAGGAAGTTGTTCTCGTCCTTAGCAGCGGCGTTGAGCTGCTCCTGAGTTACGGCAGAGGCAGGCGCCCCCTTGGGCTCAGCCTGCGCCAGGGTCCACCCGGCGAAGCTCAGAGCCAGCGCGCCAACCAGCGCGCCAGTCATTTTCCAACTCGACATGTGATCCTCCCTTGCGCGGCCCCGCTTTCGACCGATTTTCCGGTCGCTCCAGTCGGGTTCCCACGCGTCGAAGACTGCTCGCGCCCTCGGAAATTGTCAACAAACCACCCGCCAGAAAGAGGAACGATGGATGCAACCAAGCAACGTATTTGCCACGTTGACCCACACCTCGTTTCTGGCTTGGGGACGGCCGAGCGCGTACATTCCCGCCAACGCCCGCAAATTCATTGGCACGCTTTCCTGCGTACGAGGTTCCGTTCTTGGCATGAGTTGTCACCAGCGTAAGCCGTTGTCGGAACCACCGCGTCCTCATCCCGAGCGCACCGGCAAATTTTCCCGTCTCTATTATCCACTTGTCCTGCTTCTGTCGCCCGCTCTCCTGTTCTTGCTTGCCCAGCAACAACCCCGATCCGCGCAGGCTTCGCCTCAACAAGGGGAGCCGTCGGTTTCTGGGCCAGCCCCCGTTCAACCTCCAGCCGACGCCGGGCTTCAGCCATCGAAACCGGGCGCCCCCACTGGCGCGCTCACCCAGGTGCCGATCGGCTATCTCAAGCAGGAGGTGAAGCGGCTCATTCCGCTGTCACGGCTGCACGTCGAGCCGGAGGACTACGGCATCGCCGGCGCCGAGATGGCGCTGAAGGACAACAACACCACCGGCCGTTTCACCAAGCAGGAATTCACCCTGGACGTCGAGCGCGTACCGATTGGCAGCGATGCCGTTCCCGCTTTGCAGAAGCTCCGGGAGTCCGGTCACCACTTCATTCTCGTCGACGCGCCCGCCGAAACGCTCCTGCGCTTGTCGGACTCCGTCAAAGGTAAGGACGTGCTGCTGTTCAACGTCCGCGCCGAGGACGAAGAGCTTCGGCAGGAGGAATGTCGCGCCAACGTGCTGCACACCGCACCCGACCGCTACATGCTGGCCGATGCGCTTGCCCAATATCTCGTCTGGAAGAAATGGCAGCGCTGGCTCGTGGTGAAGGGCGTCTTCCCCGAGGACCTCGCTTATCTCGACGCCATTCGAAGGGCGGCGAAGCGCTTCGGCGGCACCATCGTCGAGGAGCGCGAGTACAAGGAGACCCCGGGCGCGCGCCGCTCCGACACGGGGGAGGAACAGATCCAACAGCAAATGCCGACCTTCACCCAGGGCGCGCCGGACTACGACGTGGTGATCGTCGCCGACGAGAAGGAGGTGTTCGGACCTTACCTTCCCTACCGCACCTGGGATCCGCGGCCGGTCGCCGGCACCACCGGTCTCGTCGCCATGAGCTGGCATCCCGCCCATGAGCAATGGGGCGCCACGCAGATGCAGAACCGCTTCGAGCGCTTCGCCAAACGCTTCATGTGGCCGGTTGACTATCAGGCTTGGATTGCCGTCCGCGCCATTGGCGAGGGAGCGACGCGCGTGCGTTCGGGCGAGGTCGGCCCAGTCAGCGACTACATTCGCGGCAAGGACTTCGATCTCGCGGCATTCAAAGGTCAGAAGGTGACGTTCCGCAAATGGGACGGACAGCTCAGGGAGCCAATTCTGGTCACCGGCCCTGATTTGCCGGTGTCGATCTCGCCGCAAGCCGGCTTCCTTCACCAGAACACCGAAGTCGATACGCTTGGCGTCGATGAGCCAGAGAGCAAATGCAAGTTCAAGTGAGGTGGAAGAGGATCAGGCCGACGGCCTCGCGGCTCTGCGTGCGGGGCAAATGGGAGGTGAACGGATGCTGAGGACACACATCCTCTTTCTAGCCATTGCGGTGGTGAGTGGCGCGGCCCTTGCGGGCAAGGTGGCCGCCTACACCGTCTACGTCTCCAACGAGAAGGGCAACTCGATCACCGTCATCGACAGCGCGACCCTCAAGGTCAAGCAGACCATTCCCGTCGGGCAGCGCCCCCGCGGCATCATGCTGACCCGGGACGGCAAAGAGCTCCTCATCTGCGCGAGCGACGATGACACCGTCCAGATCCTGGACCTCGCCACCAACGAGATCGTCGGCAACCTGCCGTCGGGGCCCGATCCGGAGCAGCTCAACATTCATCCCTCTGGCAGCCCCGTCTACATCGCCAACGAGGATGATGCCCTGATGACGGCGATCGACCTTAAAGAGCGGAAGGTGGTGGCCGAGGTGTCGGTCGGCGTCGAGCCGGAAGGCGTCGGCGTCAGTCCCGACGGCAAGGTGTTGATCGCCACCTCAGAGACCTCGAACATGGCCCATTTCATCGACACGGACACCTACGAGATCACCGACAACGTGCTGGTCGGATCGCGCCCGCGCTTCGCCGAGTTCACCGCCGACGGATCGCAATTGTGGGTGAGTTCGGAGGTGGCTGGAACCGTGTCCGTCATCGATCCCAAGACGCGGCAAATCATCAAGACGATCGGCTTCGAGATCCCCGGCATACAGCCGGAAACCATTCAACCCGTCGGGATCCGTATCCTCAAGGACGGCTCGAAAGCCTTCGTGGCCTTGGGACCGGCAAATCACGTAGCGGTCATCGACGCGAAGAGGCTTGAGGTGGAACGGTACCTCCTGGTCGGCCAGCGCGACTGGCAGCTTGCCTTCACGCCTGACGAGAAGCTGCTGTTCGTGACCAATGGCAACAGCAATGACGTCTCCATCATCGACGTGCCCACTCTGAAAGTGGTGAAGTCGATGCCCGTCGGCAGCGCGCCGTGGGGCGTGGCGATTTCGCAGCAATGAACCTCGAGCTCTGAATCGGCATCGTTCAGCTTCGGTTCCGCGCGATAGGTAATGCTAGGATCGTGATGGTGTCTTGCCCGGGCCCCGTGTTACCGGCGGGCCATCATGTTCCCCTCACGGGCGAAGGGCGAGTCATTGCAGTGCTTGTCAATGCTGTTCCTCCTGTAATTCTCTCAAGACGTAACCGTGGGACTTACGCTACGGGCTCCGCCAAAATTTTCGTAGGTGTGGCACTTCTCGCACTCGTGCTTGTAATCGGGCTCGCTACTGCGGGAGATTTCGGCTTCACGATAGATGAATTCAATACGGACGATTATGGTCCAAAGGCACTCGCTTGGTACACGAGCGGCTTCACCGATCGCTCTCATTTTGAGACTGTGGAGCAATGGTTGTGGGCTTATGGGCCCTGGTTCCAGATCCTCACCGCCATTATTCAGTCATTTAAGCTTGCCGACCCGATCACAGTTCGGCACGCAATGACGTTCCTCATCGGGCTCGTAGGGGTCGCAACGCTCCTGCCGATCGCCCGAGTGACGGTTGGGGGCTGGGCCGGCGTGGTCGCTATTATCCTCTGCCTGACTACCGGCAACTTTTACGGCCGCCTATTTTTCACTCCGATAGACGTTCCGTTTATGACCGCAATGACATTGGCCACACTGGCCATCGTCGTAATGGCCATTCAACTTCCGTCGTGGCCAGCCACGATAGCGGTTGGATTGACAACCGGGCTTGCTATGGCGACACGCCCCGGTGGAGTAATTACTCATGCTTATCTGATTGCGGCGATGCTGCTCTTATGGCTCGAAGTGTTGCTTACTAACGGGCCTCCCGGCAAGGCGACGCTGCTTGGGGTTCGTACTGTCATCGCAATCGCAATCGCCTGGATTACCGCGATTTTGTTGTGGCCTTGGCTCCAGATTGGCAACCCTTTCACGCAATTTGCAGTCGCTTATCGGCATTTTTGGACGCTCGAGAATGTCTTCGCTTTCCCTTCTTGGGACGAGCTCGTCACGAGCAACGCTTTGCCGTGGCAGTACGTACCAGGGCAATTTCTCGCGCGTCTTCCAGAAGGATTTCTCCTCCTTCTGGGAGTGGCCCTTGTAATCGGCATCTTGGCGGGCGTCGCTTTTGCGCGCAGTTTGATTGCGAGCTGGAGAAAGCGTGACATTCGGGGCTTGCAAGAGCCGCTCCTTATGCTCGCACGCGCGCGCGCGGAGTGCTCGTCATCGT
This sequence comes from Hyphomicrobiales bacterium, assembly GCA_003135455.1. GTDB lineage: Bacteria > Pseudomonadota > Alphaproteobacteria > Rhizobiales > Methyloligellaceae > Methyloceanibacter. The sequence continues at coordinate 9,716 of PLBV01000010.1, forward strand.
CGCGGCGGCTCTAGTCCCTCCACTGATTGTTATCCTAAGCGGCTCGACATTGTACGACGGTGTGCGCCACCTCCTGTTCATCGTCCCCATGCTCGCATTGCTGGCCGGCGCCGCACTCACGCGAATCATTCCGGTTCTTCGCCCCTATCCACTGGTCGCGCTCACGGCGCTCCTTTTCGCTATCGTCCAAGTGGGCGCTGCGCTGACGACAATGGTAATGCTGCATCCGCTTGAATATACGGCGATGAATAGTTTGGCCGGCGGCGTCAATGGCTCATATCGGCGGTTCGAGCTCGACTACTCGGGCGCCGCCGCGACCGAAGCAGTGCGTCGGCTGGAGCAACGGCTGGATCAGAATTTATCCGGGCGCTACGCCATGCACCCGCCGCACGTCCTTGTCTGTATTCCTTGGCGGGAAACCCGCGTTGGGACGCTCTTCCGGCGCAATTGGTTGGTCGAGACGGACCCGCATAAGGCCGATTTCATAATTGGGACCGAGCGGCGAAATTGCGGGGAAGAGATTGCCCTGGTGCCGATCGACCGTGTCGAACGTTTTGGCAGGGTCTTCGCCTGGACCTATGCCAACAATCATCGCGTCAGCGATTAGCGAGGGTTAAGAGTCGCATGAGTTTATCCCCGGAAAAACTTTTCCCGGATTGGCCTGTGGGGGATGAGGCTGCACTGGCGCCTCGCTCACTTAGCGCGTTTAACCGCCACATTTCGGCAGTAGCCTTCTGCATCTTCTTGGATGTGTAGCTAGGATAACCCGTGGCCGATATCGTCATCATCAATCCGCGTTTCGATATTTCGTTCTGGGGAATGGAAAACTGCATCGGGTTGTTGGGAAAGCGCGCGAACCTCCCGGTGGCCTGCTTGGCCTTGCTGGCCGCGCTGGTGCCTGACCAACACGACGTGACGCTGATCGATGAAAACGTCGAGGAGATCGATTTCGCGCGCCTCGGCCTGGCAGACATCGTTTGCCTGACCGGCATGAGCATCCAGGGCAGGAGGATGCGCGAGATTCTCGAGGAGGTCCGGTCTCGAGGCGTCATGACCGTTGTGGGAGGACCGATGGCGACCGTCGAGGAAGAAGCATTGGAGGGGCTCGCCGACGTCGTCTTCGTCGGCGAAGCGGATAACACGTGGCCGGAGTTTTTGCGCGACTGGGAGCGGGGGTGTCATAAAAACCGCTACGAGCAGCAGGAAAAGACCGACATGGCGCGGTTGCCGCTACCGCGCGTCGACCTGTTGAAGGCCAATCAATATATGTTCGGGAGCATGCAGATCTCACGCGGGTGCCCTTTCACCTGCGAGTTCTGCGACATCATCGTCACCTTCGGCCGACGGCCCCGCCTCAAGACCAGCGAACAGGTTTTAGCCGAACTTGAATCGTTCCGGCGCATCGGGCTTAAGATCATTTTCGTGGTTGATGACAATTTGATCGGCAACAAAAAGGCGATCAAGCCAATCCTCCGTGACATCATCAGATGGCAGCAGGAGCGGGCATATCCGCTCACTTTGTTCACCGAGGCCTCACTCGATCTCGCCGAGGACGAGGAGCTAATGGAGCTGATGGGTCTCGCTAATTTCCAGAGCGTCTTCATTGGCATCGAGACACCCAACGAGGACTCGCTGCGAGAGACCAAGAAGTTTCAGAACGTGCGCCCGAACGCCGGCACGCTGGTCGAGCGCGTGCATCGCGTTCAACAGCACGGTATCGATGTCTGGTGTGGGATGATCGTCGGCTTCGACCACGACGATCCTTCGATCTTCGACGTAATGCCCAAATTTTTGGCCGAGGCGCGTGTCTCCGCGGCCCTGATCGGCATGCTGCACGCCATACCGACGACGCCTCTTTACGACCGGCTCGAAAAGGCCGGGAGGCTTAACGATGACGAGGCAAGCGACCGGTATGGCACCAACGTCATTCCGCTTGGCATGTCGCGTGAAGAGCTTCGCGACGGATTTGTCTGCGTGATGCAGAGATCCTATACGGCCGATGCCTATTTCCAGCGCCTCGATGCGCTGTTCATCGACGAGCGGTTTAAGTTCGTCCTGCACCAGCTCCCTTATTGGTGGAGTCATCCATGGGCCTGGACGAAGCGGGCTATGGGCAACTATCTCAGATTTATCATCATCGCCGGGCGTCTTTTGCGCTCCGTAGAGGACGACACGTTGCGATCCAGATATCGACAGCAATTTTTGCGCGTCGTAGGCGCCCGCGGGCTTGAGCCGCACATCCTATTCATCTACGCCATCAAGGTCGCGATGCATTATCACTACGCTGCGCTTGCACGTGCAATGGCGCAGGTCGACGACGGCAACGGGTCCATGCCCAATGCGGGACGCTCCTTCTCGCGCAGGAAGCAGCCAACAGAGGCACAAGCGCTCGCCAGTTAACCGAGGAATGGCGGTTGCGAACCCTCGGGCTTGGACCCGGCTGACGAACACGACGCTGGCGGGGCGGATCAGGCGGGAGGGGTACACTTTCCACGGCTTGCGCGCCTCGAGCGTGGAGAACCTGCGGGAGGCCGGCTGCGACGACGCCGGGATCGAGTCGATCACCGGAATGTCGCAGCCCATCGTCAGGCGCTACAGCCGCTTTGCCGACCAGAAGAGGCTTGCGAAGGCGGCGATCCTGCGGCTAGAACGAACGGGTCAGGAACGATGATTGGAAAACACCCCCAATCTTGGAAAACGCATCTTATTGAACTATCTACCGAAATGGTGGGGGATCGTCTAACGGTAGGACAGCGGACTCTGACTCCGCCAGTCAAGGTTCGAATCCTTGTCCCCCAACCAGCTTGATTGACGCGATGATAGGGCTTTCGCACAATGACCCTCATTTTTTCCCGCGTAATCTGGGATCGGTTCCCCGGCCATGACCAAGCGCCGTTCGAGGTTGCTGCTCGTGCCCTGAGGCGGAAATGTTCAGTCCTTCCCGGAGTTAGACATGGATTATGAGGGCCACTTCCGCCAGCATCTGGAGGCGCTGCATCGCGAAGGACGCTATCGCGTATTCGCCGACCTGAAGCGACGCTGCGGAGCCTACCCTGTGGCCGATCATTTCACCGGCGATGGCACCCGTGACGTGACCGTGTGGTGTTCCAACGACTATCTCGGCATGAGCCAGCATGCCCTCGTCCGCGCCGCCATGCATGAGGCGATCGAGGCGGTTGGCGCAGGCTCGGGCGGCACGCGCAACATCGCCGGCACCACCCACTATCACGTGGAGCTGGAGGCCGAGCTCGCCGACCTGCACGGCAAGGAGGCGGCGCTCCTCTTCACCTCCGCCTACATCGCCAATGACGCGACGCTGTCGACGCTCGCGAAGCTCGTCCCTGGCATCGTGATCTTCTCCGACGAGAAGAACCACGCCTCGATGATTGAAGGTATCCGCCATGGCGGCGGCGAGAAGCACATCTTCCGCCACAACGACGTGGAGGATCTCGAGGCGAAGCTCACCAAGTTTCCCAGGGGCACGCCGAAGCTGATCGTGTTCGAGAGCGTCTATTCCATGGACGGCCACATCGCGCCGATCGAGGCGATCTGCGATCTTGCGGACAAATATAATGCCCTCACCTATCTCGATGAGGTGCATGCGGTCGGGCTCTATGGCGCCCGCGGCGGCGGCATCGCCGAGCGCGACGGCGTCATGCAGCGGATCGACATCATCAACGGCACGCTGGCCAAGGGCTTCGGCGTAATGGGCGGCTACGTCGCCGCGAGCAAAGCCTGCTGCGACGCCATCCGCTCCTATGCACCTGGCTTCATCTTCACCACCTCGCTGGCGCCGGCCATCGCTGCCGGCGCGCTTGCCAGCATCCGCCACCTGAAGACGAGCAGTGTGGAGCGCGAAAGCCTTCAGGAGCGGACCCGCACGCTGAAGAGCCGGCTTGCCGAGGCTAAGCTGCCGGTGATGGACAATCCGAGCCACATCGTGCCGGTGATGGTTAGCGATCCCGTCCACTGCAAGGCGGTGACCGACATGCTGCTTCAGCGCTACGGCATCTATGTGCAGCCAATCAACTACCCGACCGTGCCGCGCGGCACCGAGCGCATGCGGCTCACCCCCTCCCCGGTGCATACCGACGAGCAGATGGCCTATCTGATCAAGGCGCTCGAGGAGCTGTGGGCCGCCTGCCCGGTCGCCAACGGCCAATATGTGCGGCTCGCGGCCGAGTAGCGAGGCCGGCTATGCTCATGAATACGCGTCGCCGGGCCCTCGCTCTCCTCGCCGCTGCCTTAGGGTCACGCTTCATCCCCTTCCCGCCCAGCGCGCTGGCCAAAACAACCGAGTGCTTCGCCTTGCAGCCCTTCGGCCAGTGGAAGGGCGTGGCGACGCAAGCCCAGGCCGGCGCCCGCATCAGCCAGGTAGCCTTTGCCAATCCGGACAAATGCGACCTCCGTGGCGAGATCTCGATTGCCGCCAACTTCGAGGGCAAGCTCGTCCTCTACGGCGACCCCGAGAAGACGCGTCTGCCCAAGCCGTTCCTCATCAAACCCGAGAACCGCCTGATCGCGCGCGCAGAGGACGGCAAGCCGGTGGTCGACGAGCCTCTCTGCGGCACCTGCACCGAGATCCACGACGACAAGGTGACCGTCATCCTTCCGCTCGCCTGTGCGCCGCTGTTCCAGTCGAGCCGCTCGGTGGAGCTCGCCATCAAGCTCGGCGACGCCGAGGAATGCCGCGTCACGCTCGACTGCGAGGATTTGCGCAAGGCGCTCGCTTGGGCGTCGGAACGCCAGATCGCGCTGGCACAGCAATTTGCGGCGCAGGCCTGCACCCCGCCGCAAGGCTGCTTCATCACCACGGCCTGTTGCGAGCTTTTGGGACTGCCCGATGATTGCTTCGAGCTCATGGCACTCCGCCGCTATCGCGATGGCGTGCTGGCCAAGCTGCCCGGCGGCAAGGCGGACATCGCGCGGTATTATGTCTTGGCGCCGCAAATGCTGCATCGCTTGGGGGAGCGTGAGCGGGCCCCGCGGCTGTTGAGCGTCTATGCCCGCTTCATCCTGCCAAGCGCCATCGCCGCGTGGCTGGGGCTCACCACGCTCGCCTACCGTCTCTATCTGCGCATGATGCAGGAGCTGGCGCGCGAGGCGGGCTTAAGCGCTTAAACGCTTAAGCCTCAGCAGCGAATAGACCGAGCGCCCGCTCCCCCCTCCAAAAAGATCATTCTCCGACAGCGCTCTAGAGCGTCGCAGCGATTCTCGGTCGCATCATAGCGCTCTAGCGCCCCGGGCCCCGCCTTCGCCCCAATGAGGTCGAAGTGGCGCCCCAGTCCGGCATTAACCTCTCCCTCAACGAAGAAAAATCCGTCTGCCCCAACTGGGCTCACTCACGCACGACACTAGGATCGCCGACAGGGGTTCCGGCTGCCGGTCTTCGAGAGGGAGGGGGTCTCGCCCATGTTCTCGCCTATGTCATGTCCGCGCGTCTTCCCCAAGCCTCTCGATCATAGCGTCACGCCGCGCGCCACAGCCTCGGTCAGGAGGGAGCAGCGTCATGGCGTTTTCTGTATTGCGTATCCTGTTAGGCCTCACTCTTGGTCTCGCCGCGATCGCCTCCTCTGCGCAAGGGGCCGTCGCGCAAGCACCGCAAGCGGCCCCACCGCAGGCGCTAGCGCCGCAAGCGCTGTCGCTCGGCCTGATCGCGGGCGAAATCTCGAGCTCGGAAACCGTGCTGGCATCCGAGATGGCTGAGCTCTTCTCAGGCGGCTCCCCATTGCGCATGCTTCCCATGCTTGGCGATTCCGGCGAGCGCAATCTCGCGCTGCTCTTGACCGAGCCCCATATCGACGCCGCCTTCGTCTCGACGGACGCGCTTGCCGAGGCCGGGGCCCGCGAATTCGGCGGCAGCCTCGTTGCCAAAGTGGAGCTCGTGGCACGGCTCGGACCACAGGAGATCCATGTGGTGGCGCGCCAGGACATCGGCAGCCTCGCCGACCTCGCCGGCAAGGAGGTGAATTTCGGACCCGAGGGCGGAAGCTCGGCCGTCACCGCCGAACGACTGTTCAAGGCGCTAGACATCAAGGTCGAGCCGCTCGGCCTCGAAGCCCGCACCGCCATGGAGCGGCTGAAGCGCGGGGCAATCGCCGCCCTTGTGGTGGTCGGCGGCAAGCCTGCACCACTGATCTCCGACATTCCCGCAGGCCTTGGTATCCATCTCTTGCCCGTCGAGTTCGGGGCGGGCGTCACCGACGCTTATCTGCCCACGAGCTTCGACCATGACGACTATCCAAATCTGATCGAAGCGGAGGTCTCCGTGCCCACGCTCGCCACCGGCATGCTGCTGCTGGCGGCGCGGGGCAAGGACGAGCCGGGCTATGATCCGCGCGTAGCGCTGTTCGTCGAGACGCTGTTCTCTCACTTTGACGCGCTGCTTAGTCCCGACCGCCACCCCAAATGGCGCGAGATCAATCTGGCTGCGAGCTTGCCGGGCTATGCCCGCAACGCCACAGCAATTGCCTGGCTCGCCAAGCGGCCGGGCGGAGCGGTGACCCCGGTCGCGGCCGGCCCTGTCCGCACCCATGTCGAGGCGGGCGCGGGCGGACCGGCATCGGCGGCCATGAGCCAGGATCAGAGAGAGGCCTTGTTCAAGGAATTCAGTCAGTGGCAGCGCGCTAAGGGGCACTGAGCATGATCTTAGAAAAGTGGGAGCCGGTTTTCCGAAAAGATCACGCGTCAAAAAAGAGCTAGAGCGCTGTCGCGATTCCATTTCACGCGATAGCGCGCTTGAGACTTGAGGCTTGAGGCTTTGGGGAAAGGGGGACGTGACATGCGCAAAGGCTATGCCCTGCGCGGGTCAAGCAAGATGGAGCAAGACCATGATCGGGTCCACCACGCCCTTCGCCAGGACGCTCGACGCTGAGGATGGGTCCCCGCCGATAGCGCTGCCGCCTCCGGCAATGCGCAAAGGCGCCGCGCTCGGCGGCGGGTTCCAATCCCTTGCCATCACCTATCCCGGCTCGCTCACCGCGCGCCTGCACGCCATGCGCCGCAAGGATACCGATATGATCGCCCCCAATGAGCCGACCTTCCTGCTGAGTGCGCGCCAACCTCAACGGCGCGGGCCCAAAAGCGACGGGAGCAAGGGCAGTGTCGCGCAAGATCTTGCCGCCAGCGAAGAGCTTATGGCCGAGGCCGGGCGCCTGCTTGAGGACTTCACCTCGCTCGAATCCAACGGATCGGGCGAGGGCCTGGATCTTGGCGAGGCCGAGGCTTTCGCGGAAGACCTACCGCTTGATCCCGCGACCTCCGATCTTGCGCGGCAAGCCCATATGCGGGCGCTCGTCCGCGACTTCCACCGGCGGCAAAGCCAGGCGAGCCTGCTCGTCGCCGGATGTCTCGCCACGGCCTGCCTGCTCACCCTTGCCGGCATGCTCCTGCTCGTAAGCTATGCCAAGCCCGGCCCCCACGACGACACGGTGCCCGCGGCCAAGCATTCCACCTCTACCTTCTCGCAGCGCTCGCAACGCGATCTCGGGCTCGCCACATCCTCCGTTGCCCTGCAGACCGCCAATCGCGGCGACAAGCAAGAGCCTCTCTTCATCCCAGCACTGGCCGCCTCCGAGGATGCAAGCTTGCGCCCATCGGATGCGCCGGCCGCACCCGACGTGATTCGCGTGCAGCCTGGCAGGCCGCTCGCGCTTGCTCCGCTCCTGCCACGGCGGCAGGCTCGCTACCTCTTGCTGCGCGGGCTCCCCGAAGCCGCCCAGCTCTCGGCCGGTCAGCGCAGCACAAGCGGGGCCTGGATGGTGAAGAATGCGAAGGTGGCGGACCTGACGCTCCTGGTCGATGCGGCCACAGCGGCAGACGGCGATTATCCCATCGATGTCTATTCGCTCGGCGGAGGTGACATACCGCAGGGCCGCCAGCGCCTCGTGCTGCGCGTGGAGGCTAACGCAGGCGCCTTTGCCGCTGCGTCGCTTGCCACGCATTGGCCAGCGGCGCTGCTCGACCTCGCGCTGATCAGCCTCAGCGCGGACGCCAACGCCATGACCATCGAGATGGCCGTCGAGCCGTCTCCGCTTCTCGCCCGCGCCCGGGCCCTCCTCGGCGAGGGCGACATCGCTTCAGCTAGGCTCCTCCTCCTCCATCTCGCCGAGCAGGGCGAGGGCGAGGCGGCTTACGAGCTCGCCCGCACCTTCGACCGGCAGGTCCTGGCCGAGCTCGGGGCAAGAGGCATGGATGGGGACCCCACCCGTGCCGAAGGCTGGTATGAGCAGGCATCGGAGAGCGGCAATGCAGAGGCCAAGCAGCGCTTGAAAATCCTCGCCAGCCTTGGGGACTAGTCCCTCCAGGGACTAGGACCGCTGGCGCCAGGAGGGCCGCAGCCGCTTCAACCGAGGGACCAATCGGGGGGAACCGGCGGCTGCGGCCACGACTGAAATTAGATCACTTGCCGGCGCCTCAGCTCCGCAAGCACCGTCTCGGCCAGCGTTTCAGCCGTGGAGTTGCTGGTCTTGAGCGACATTTCCGCCCGCTCCGGCGCCTCATAGTCGGAATCGATGCCGGTGAAGTTGCTGATCAGCCCGGCGCGGGCCTTGCGGTAAAGGCCCTTGGGATCGCGCGCCTCGCACACCGCAAGCGGCGTATCGACGAAGATCTCCATGAACTCGCCCTCTTCGAACAGCTCCCGCGCCATGCGCCGCTCGGAGCGGAATGGTGAGATGAACGAGACAAGCACGATCAGGCCCGCCTCCACGAACAGCTTCGCCGTCTCCGCGACCCTGCGGATGTTCTCGACCCGGTCGACATCGGTGAAGCCGAGATCCTTGTTGAGGCCATGGCGGACATTGTCGCCGTCCAGCACATAGGTGTGCCGGCCGAGCGTATAGAGCCGCTTTTCCAGGGCATTGGCGAGCGTCGACTTGCCCGAGCCAGAGAGCCCGGTGAGCCAGAGAGCGCAGGCCTTCTGGCCCTTCTGCCCGGCTCGCGCCGACTTGTCGATGGAAAGCACCTGCCACTGGATGTTGGTGGCACGCCGGAGCCCGAACTCGATCATCCCCGCGGCTACCGTCGCGTGGGTGAAGCGGTCGATCAGAATGAAGCTGCCGGTCTCGGGGTTCTCGGCATAGGGGTCGAAGACCAACGCCTTGCCAGTGGCGAGATTGCAGGAGCCGACCTCGTTGAGCTCGAGCGTCTTGCCGGCCACGTGGTCGAGATTGTCGACATTGAGCTTGTATTTGAGGCTGGAGATCGTAGCCGTCACCGTCTGGCAGCCGCATTTCAGCGTGTAGGTACGGCCGGGCAGCATCGGCTCGTCGTCGAACCAGACAAGCCGCGCCGCGATCTGATCAGCGACCTGCGGCCGCGCCCCGAGTGACGCCAGCACGTCGCCGCGACTGACATCCACCTCCTCGGCGAAGGTGAGGGTGACGGCGTCTCCTGCGGCAGCACTTTCGAGGTCGCCGTCGGCGGTGACGATGCGGGCGACATGCACGCGCTTGCCCGAGGGCTCAATCACAACCTCGTCGCCCGGCTTGACCGCGCCACTCGCCACCGTTCCCGCATAACCGCGGAAGTCGAGATGCGGCCGGTTCACCCACTGCACCGGGAAACGGAAGGCCTGCTCCTTGTCGTCCCGCGTCACATCGACGGTCTCCAGATGCCCGAGCAACGTGGGCCCATGATACCAATGCATATGGGCGCTCGGGCTATACACATTGTCGCCCTTCAGCGCCGAGACCGGAACGCATGTGACCTGCTCGAAGCCGAGCGGCTCGGAGAAGCGCGCAAAATCTTCGACGATGGCGTCGAAGCGCGACTGATCGAAACCGACCAGGTCCATCTTGTTGATGGCGAGCGCGAGCTTGCGGATGCCGAGCAGCGACACGATGCAGGCATGGCGCTTGGTCTGGGTGAGCACGCCGTTGCGAGCGTCGACGAGCAGCACCGCAAAGCTGCAATTGGACGCCCCCGTGGCCATGTTGCGCGTGTANNTCGATGGTGATGCCCTGCTCCCGCTCCGCCTGCAGCCCGTCCACCAGCAGCGCGAGGTCGAGCGCACCGCCCGCCACGGTGCCATGCCGGCGACTGTCCCGCTCGGCGCTTTGCAGCTGATCGTCGTAGATTTGCGCCGCGTCATAGAGCAGCCGGCCGATCAGCGTGCTCTTGCCGTCATCGACGCTGCCGCAGGTGAGGAAACGCAGCAGCCCCCGATCCTCCTCGGCGAGGAGCCGGGCCTTCAGACGCGCCTCGGCATCATCGCGCGAGCTATCGACGAGGCTTAGCCGCATCAGAAATAGCCCTCCTGCTTCTTCTTCTCCATCGACCCACTCTGATCGTGGTCGATGACGCGGCCCTGCCGTTCCGAGGATCGTGCTGCCACCAGCTCCTCGATGATGGCGGGCACCGTCGCGGCCTCGGACGGGATGGCGCCGGTCAGAGGATAGCAGCCAAGCGTCCGGAACCGCACGCTGCGCATCATTGGCCGCTCGCCGGGATCGACGGGGAGCCGCTCGTCATCCACCATGATCAGCACGCCGCCTCGCTCGATCACCGGCCGCTCGGCCGCGAAATAGAGCGGCACCACGGGGATGTCCTCCAGATAAATGTAGGTCCACACGTCGAGCTCGGTCCAGTTCGACAGCGGGAACACGCGCATGCTTTCGCCGGGCTTGATCTCGGTATTGGCCAGATGCCAGAGCTCGGGCCGCTGCCGCTTCGGGTCCCAAGCATGCGCGGCGTTGCGGAAGGAGAACACCCGCTCCTTGGCGCGCGACTTCTCCTCGTCGCGGCGCGCGCCGCCGAAGGCCGCATCGAACTGATGGAGCTCGAGCGCCTGCTTCAGGCCCTGCGTCTTCATGATGTCGGTGTAGAGCCCGCTGCCATGGGTGACGGGCGAGATGCCGTCGCGCACGCCCTGCTGGTTCACATGCACGATCAGATCGAGCCCGAGCCGGCGCATCTCGCGATCGCGGAAGGCGATCATCTCGCGGAACTTCCAGGTCGTATCCACATGCAGGAGGGGGAACGGCGGCTTGGCGGGATAGAACGCCTTCAGCGCCAGATGCAGCATGACCGAGGAGTCCTTGCCGATCGAATAAAGCATCACCGGATGGCGGAACTCCGCCACCACCTCGCGCATGATGCGGATGCTGTCGGCCTCGAGCTCGCGGAGATAGCTGGAAAGGTTTTGCTTCATTGGACGGCTTGGCCCCTCTTGGCTATCGCTTAGCATCTTGACGATAGAAGGACAAACTCCAGGGCCGCGCCTAGAGCATGATCTTAGAAAAGTGGAAACCGGTTTTCCGAGAAGATCATGCGTCAAAAAATGAGCCGCGCTGTCGCGATTCAACCTGAAGCGATAGCGCTCTGAGCCCATCTTTGCCTCCCCTGCCCCGAAATGCTAAGCCACCCCGTCCCAAGTCTGCGCCACCTTCAGCCTCCGGCCGATGAACGAGCATCCCAAGACCCAACCCATAGCTACTGCGACCCCGGCGAGCCCGCCCGCGCTGGAAGCGGTTCGCATCGCCATCATCGGGCTCGGTTATGTGGGGCTGCCGCTCGCCGTCTATATGGCGCGTCATTTTCCTGTGCAGGGCTTCGACGTCAACCGCGCCCGCGTTGACGAGCTCGCCTCCGGCCGCGACCGCACCGGCGAGGTGACCGATGCCGAGTTCGCCGCCGCGCGCGATCTTGCCTTCACCGCCGACAGCGCCGCGCTGAAAAAGTGCAATTTCTACATCGTCACCGTGCCGACGCCCATCGACCAGGCCAAGCGCCCCGATCTTACGGCGCTCATGCGCGCCAGCGAGACGGTGGGCAAGGCNNGTCTATCCCGGCGCCACCGAAGAGATTTGCGTGCCCATTTTGGAGCGCGCCTCGGGTCTCGTCTTCAACCGCGACTTCTTCGCCGGCTATTCGCCCGAGCGCATCAATCCCGGCGACCTCGAGCACCGCCTTCCCGACATCGTCAAGGTCACTTCGGGCTCGACGCCGGAGGCCGCCGACCTCGTCGACAGGGTTTATGGCAGCGTGGTCACCGCCGGCACCCACAAAGTGGGCTCGATCCGGGTCGCCGAGGCCGCCAAGGTCATCGAGAACATCCAGCGCGACGTGAACATCGCGCTGATCAACGAGCTCGCCATGCTGTTCAAGGATCTCGGGCTCGATACGCGCGAGGTTCTCGCCGCCGCCGGCACCAAATGGAACTTCCACACCTATCGGCCGGGCCTGGTCGGCGGCCACTGCATCGGCGTCGACCCTTATTATCTGACCTATAAGGCGCAAGCCATCGGCTTCCATCCCGAGATGATCTTGGCAGGACGCCGCATCAATGACGGCATGGCAGGCTTCGTCGCCCGCGACGTCATCAAGGCGATGCTGCGTGCCAAGCTGAAGATGGACGACGCCCGCGTACTGGTGATGGGCTTCACCTTCAAGGAGAACTGCCCCGACACGCGCAACACCAAGATCGCCGACCTCGTGCGCGAGCTGTCCGGCTTCCTCGACGTGGTGATCTACGACCCCGTGGCCGACAAGGACGCCGCGCATGAGGAGTATGGCGTGAGCATCGCCCAAGAGCTGCCGCCCGGGCCCTTCCAGGCTATCGTGCTGGCGGTGCGCCATGCGGCGATCACCGCACTTGGGCGGGAGCGGCTCAAAGCCATGCTCGCCCCCGGCGGGCTCATCTATGACGTGACCGGCGTCCTGCCCCCAGGCGAGGCCGACGCCTGCATTTAGTCTAAGGCTGCATCGACGCTCCGGATCCCGGCTCGCGTCGGGATGACGGGGCCTCGGAATCCACCTCATCTTCAGCGGCCTTACCGTTCTGCGCCTTGGCCTTCAGCTCGGCTGCGCGCTCCTGCCGGAAGTAGCGGTAGGCGCTGACCGGGATCATGGCGAGATAAGCGATGGAGCCTGCCGCGAGCGTGAGGGAGGGATAGGTCAGCAGCACACCGACGAAGAGCGCGGCAAGCACGAACACCGGGGGCACGTGCTCCCGCGCGATCCTCTGCCCGATCAGCTTGCCCGAGAAGGTCGGCACGCGGCTCACCATGAGCAGCGCGATGGCGAGCGTGTAGAAGAGCACGAGCGGGGTGAGGCTCGGCACATGCAGGCCGAGATCCTGCGCATAGATGGGCAGCAGCAGGATGATGGCGCCAGCCGGTGCGGGCACGCCCACGAAATAGCTGCTCTTCCAGGCCGGCAGGTCGGAGCGCTCCAACGCCACGTTGAAGCGCGCCAGACGCAGCGCCGCGCAGACCGCGAACACGAGCACCGCGATCCACCCCATGCTGCGCAGATCCTCGAGCGCCCAGTTGAACATGATGATGGCCGGCGCCACGCCGAAATTGACGAAGTCGGCGAGCGAGTCGAGCTCGGCGCCAAAGCGCGAGGACGCCTTGAGCAGCCGGGCGATGCGGCCGTCGATGCCGTCGAGGAACGCGGCGAACACCAGCGCTGCCACCGCCATGTCCCAGCGATGCTCGATGGCCATGCGGATGGCGGTCAGCCCTGCGCAAAGCCCCAGCAGCGTGAAGATATTGGGGATGAGCACGCGCACCGGCACCTGGCCGCGCGCAAAGACGAGCTGGCGCGGCTTGCGCTCATCTCTCTCGGGATCGAAGGGCGGGAACATGGGACGTTATTTAAACTCTGACTCTCACCAGAACAATGGCGGCGCCCGACCTCATGCAAGCTCGGCCAGCACCGTCTCGCCACCGAGCGCCGTTTGGCCTGTGGCGACGAGGGGCTTCGCCCGCGCCGGCAGATAGACATCCACGCGGCTGCCGAAGCGGATCAGCCCGATCCGCTCGCCTGCGGCAACGCTAGCCCCCTCGCCCACGAAAGTCACGATCCGCCGTGCGATCAGCCCGGCGATCAGCACCACGCCCACTTTGTCGCCGTCCGCGGTCTCGATGAGGAGCGCGCGCCGCTCATTCTCCTCGCTCGCTTTGTCGAGCTCGGCATTGAGGAACTTGCCCCGAACGTAGCGGCTGCGGGTGATGCGCCCGGTGATCGGCGACCGCACGATATGCACGTCGAGAACGGAGAGGAACACCGAGATGCGGGTGAGCGGCGCATCCCCCAATTCCAGCTCGCGCGGCGGCGGCACGACGTCGACGCCCACGATCTTGCCGTCGGCGGCGCTGACCACGAGGCCGGGACGCGTGGGCGTTACCCGGTCGGGATCGCGGAAGAAATAAGCGCACCAAGCGGTGGCGAGCGCCCCGAGCCAGCCAAGTGGAGCCGCGACCAGGAACAGCAGCAAGGTCGCGACCGCAAACCCAAAGACAAATTTGTACCCGTCGCGGTGGATGGGCACAAACACGCCGGCGATGCTGTCGAAAAGGCTGTGGCGGTCGGTCATGCTTGGGCGCGGATAAGCTCAGTTGGCGGCAAGGGCTTCGTCCTCGAGCCGTTCCGCCGCCCGCGAGAGGGGCTCGGCGTCCTGCTCGAGCACATCCTGCTCGAGCACATGGGCGAGCCGCTCCCGCGCCGCGTCGGCCTCGCGTTGGCGCCACCACAGGCTGGCATAAAGGCCGCCTTTGCCGAGCAGCTCAAGATGGGTGCCGTGCTCGACGATCTCGCCATGGTCGAGCACGATGATGTTGTCGGCATGGACGACGGTGGAGAGCCTATGGGCGATAACGAGCGAGGTGCGCTCGCGCGCCACGTGCTCAAGCGCATCCTGGATATCCTTCTCCGTATGGCTATCCAGCGCCGAGGTCGCCTCGTCCAGCATCAGAATAGGCGGAGCTTTGAGTATGGTGCGGGCGATGGCCACGCGCTGCTTCTCGCCGCCCGAGAGCTTCAGGCCCCGCTCGCCGACCAGCGCATCGTAGCCCTGCGGCAGCGTCATGATGAACTCGTCGATCTGGGCGAGCCGCGCCGCCTCGCGCACCTCGCGCTCCGACGCCTCCGGCTTGCCGTAGCGGATATTGTATTCGATGGTGTCGTTGAACAACACGGTGTCCTGCGGGACCATGCCGAGCGCGGCGCGGAGCGAGGCCTGCGTCACGTCGCTGATGTTCTGGCCGTCGATGAGCACACGCCCTCCCGACAGCTCGTAGAAGCGGAATAGGATGCGCGAGATGGTCGATTTGCCCGCACCGGACGGCCCGACGATGGCCACCATCTTCCCGGCCGGAACCTCGAAGCTGATGTTTTTGAGGATCTGCCGCTCGGGATCGTAGGCGAAAGAGACGTTTTCGAACTTGATCTCACCCTTCTTCACCTGGAGCGGCTTGGCGCCCGGGCGGTCGATGATCTCGGGCGGCTCGTGCAGCAGCGCAAACATGGTCTCGATGTCGATCAGCCCCTGCTTGATCTCGCGATACACCATGCCCATGAAATTGAGCGGCAGATAAAGCTGCATCAGGATGGCATTGATCATCACAAAGCCGCCGATGGTGAGCACGCCGGCGGCGACGTCGCTCGCCGCAAGCAGCATGCAAATGACGGTTCCCAGCGTGAAGATCACCGCCTGGCCGGTGTTGAGCACGCCGAGCGAGCTGTAGGTGCGGATGGCCGCCTTCTCGTAGCGCGCCATGGAGGAGTCGAAGCGGCGCGCCTCCAGCTCCTCATTGCCGAAATATTTGACCGTCTCGTAATTGAGCAGGCTGTCCACGGCCTTGGAATGGGCCTCGGTATCGGACTCGTTCATGTCGCGCCGGATGGCGATGCGCTGCTCGCTCGCCCACAGAGTGAACCAGACATAAAGCCCGACGGTCGCCAGCACGACCACCACATAGATCCAGCCGAAATAATAGGCGACGAGCCCCGAGATCATGACGAGCTCGACGGCGGTGGGGATCGAGTTGAGCACCGCCATGCGTACGATGGTGTCGACGCCGGTGACGCCCCGCTCGATGACGCGGTTCAGCCCGCCGGTGCGGCGCTCCAGATGGAAGCGCAAGGAAAGCGCGTGCAGATGCCGGAAGGTGCGTTTGGCAAGCTGACGCACCGCGTTCTGGGCGACGACGGTGAACCACACGTCGCGAAACTGCGAAAAGAGAACCATCATCACCCGGGCCATGCCATAGGCGATGATGAGGAAGACCGGGCTGGCAGCAAGGCCGATCGCCGTAATCTCCTTGCCGGTGACTTCGCCGGTCAGGAGATCGACCACCGCTTTGTAGGCGATGGGCACGGCAAGCGTGATGACCTTGGCCACTACGAGCGCCGCAAGCGCCCAGACCACGCGCCAGCGCAGGTCGGGCCGGTTGGCGGGCCAGATATAGGGCGCGAGCTCGCGCAGCACGGTGAGGTGCCCGGTCCGCGCCTGCATCAGCGCGTCGCTTCTGGTCTGCGGCAGCCGGTCTCGCATGGGATCGCTTTTCATCCGCGCATACGCGCGGCAAAAAGGGCAGCGTCAAGGCGCTGCCCTATGCGGCAAGATATAGTCTGCACTTACGCCCGCGCCAAGCGGTGGTCGATGGTCGTCCCGCCCGGACGCTTGTTCCTCTCCTCCCCTTGACGGGAAGGAATCAGGGCTTTGGCAGATGCACCTTCTGCTGCGGGTAGATCAGACGCGGATTGCGGATGTCCTTGCGGTTCTGATGATAGATCGTGACGTAGTGCCAACCGCCGCCGAAGAAGCGTTCGGCAATCGCCCAGAGCGAGTCCCCGCGGCGTACCGTGTAGACTCCGGGCTTATGCTTCTTGTGGCGCACCGGTCGCGCGGCTTCCGCCGCCGCCGGCTTGCCGGTCTCGGCAGCGGCCACTCGCGGTGAGGTCGCTTGCGACGACGGCCCCGGGCTTGGCTTGGCTTCGGAGGACGGCCGCGCGGCTTCGGGCGCCGCGGCCTGGGAGGACGGCGCTGCGGGCGAAGACGGAGCCGTTTCCGGCTCAGCGACCTTTGGCGCGGGCTCCATGCGTTGCACTCCGATCGAGGCGGTCCCGCCGACGAGGCCGGTCGTCTCATCGACGCGGCCCGCCCGGAACGCATGCCGGCCAAAGGGAAGCAACTTCACGATCTCGAACCGCCAGGTGCCGTCGCCGCCGATGATCACCTGGCCGAGCGGGACGTCGTCGAAGAACAGCAAAAGGCGCGCCCCGGGATCGCCGGTGCCGGTGAGCACCATTTTGCCGGGTTGGTCGCCCTTGTCCTCATAGTCGACGGTCTTGAACAGGACCTGCGGCTGCTTCGGCTTGCCGCTCGGCGCCTCCTGCGCCTGCTCAGTGGGCGAGGCGGCCTTTGGCTCGCCCACCTCCTCGGCGGTCTTTGCTGGGGGTGCCGGCTCCGGTGCAGGCGAGGGCTCGGCCTTTGCCGCCTCCGGCGCGGGCTCCTGACGCTTTATCTCGATCGAGGCGCGTCCGACGACGATGCCGGTCGTCTCGTCGACGCGGTCGGCCCGGAACACATGCTGGCCGGAGGGAAGCAACTTCAGGGTCTCGAACTGCCAGGTGCCGTCATCGCCGATGATCACCTGGCCGAGCGGACCGTTGTCGAAGAACAGCAAAATACGCGCGCCCGGGTCGCCGGTGCCGGTAAGCACCATCTTGCCGGGCTGCTCGCCTTTGTCCTTATAGTCGACGGTCTTGAACCTGACCGGCGGCTGCTTCGGCTTGCCGCTCNNCCTCCTGCGCCTGCTCCGACGGCGAGACGGGCTCAGGCTGGGCGTCTTCCTCGGCGGTCTTTGCCTTGGGCTCGGCCGGCGCTGCCGATGGCGTCTGGGCGGAGAACTGCGACGGGGTCGCATCCACACTTGCCTCCGGCTTGGCCGCGTCAGCCTGACCGATGTCACCGCGCAGCTTCGGCCCTTCAGCTTCGGGCTTCGACTTTTCGCCGGCCTCATTGGGAAGCGCCTCAGTGGTGTCCCCAGCTTCAGGAGCCGGCTCGGCGGGTTGCGACATCGCCACCACAATCTCTTCCTTTGGCTTCTTGGCGATGGCAATAGGCACCTCGGTCTGCGAGACAAGACCATGCGTCCCGTCGGGCGAGACCGCCTTCAGCGAAAGCGCGTGATCGCCGGGCGGCAGCGGCTTGTCGAGGACGATGGTCCACTCCCCTTCCGCATCGGCCGTGGCTTCCGCCACCTTGGTCCCATGGCTCTCCACGCTGACCTGCCAGCCGGGCTCGGCGCGGCCGGCGATGACCCCTTCGCCGGTGGGCTCGATGCGCACCACGTCGAAGCTCGGCACCGCCGCGCCTTTCGGCTCGGCTTGCGGGTTGGGCGACACCAAAGCTTGCGGCTCGGGCTGTTCGGCAGCGCGCGCGCGCGCTGTCCCCGTCGCGACCTGGTCCTGAACGGAGGGAGGAGCCTCTAGGTTCTGCCGATAGAGATAGACCCCCGCGGCGCTAACGCCGACGACGCCAACCACTGCGGCGATCATGGCAATCAATTTGCTGCCGATCATGTCCAATCCTCTGGCGAAAGCCTCCCCGGGGTCTCGTCTTGCAGGCCGACGACCTTGAGGCCCGCGCGTCGCCCTCGATTCGTGTGGCAACCTAACGATCCGCCGCCCCGCTGCCAACCCGATTGATCGGGTGCGGCTTCCTTGACGAGTGCTCTGGCCCGATGGCAGATGGGTCGATGCAGAAGACCTCAAACATCCAAAATATCTGCGTTTATTGCGGCTCCGGTCCGGGCCTCAACCCGGCTTACGCCGAGGCGGCGCGGGCCTTGGGCCGCATCCTCGCCGAGAGCCGCATCGGGCTTGTCTATGGCGGCGGCAACCTCGGGCTCATGGGCGAGATCGCCCGCTCGGTGCTCCACCATGGCGGTCACGTCACCGGCATCATCCCGGGCTTCTTGAGCGAGCGCGAGCATATGCTGATCGAGGCCCAGGAGCTGATCGTGGTGGAGGACATGCATCAGCGCAAGCAGCTGATGTTCGTGAAGTCCGACGCCTTCGTGGCGCTGCCGGGCGGCCTTGGCACGCTGGAGGAGTTCGTCGAGCAGCTCACCTGGTCCCAGCTCGGCCGTCACTCAAAGCCGATCGTGCTCGTCAATATCCAGGATTTCTGGGATCCGTTGCTCACCCTGTTCCAGCGCATGCGCGGCGAAGGCTTCATTCGCGCAGGCCTGGAGCTCAAGCTTGAGCTGGTGGGCCGGGTGGAGGAGATCATTCCGGCGATCGCCCGCGTGCTCGATCCGTCCGAGGCGCAAGCCGACGCGGAGGTCACCGCCAAGTTCTAACGCGTTTCAAGGTGTCGGCGCGCCGTCGCGGATCAGCTTGTAATTGATGGAATCGAGCAGCGCCTCGAAGGAGGCATCCACGATGTTGGGCGACACGCCCACCGTGTACCAGCGGTTCCCCGCCCCGTCCCGGCTCTCGATCAAGACGCGCGTGGTCGCGTCGGTGCCGCCGGTCAGGATGCGCACCTTGTAGTCGACGAGCTCCAGGTCGGAGATGAAGCTCTGATAGGGCCCAAGGTCCTTGCGGAGCGCATTGTCGAGCGCGTTCACCGGGCCGTTGCCTTCACCCACCGACAGCGTCGTCTCGCCGTTGATGCGCACCTTGACCGTCGCCTCCGACACGGTGACGAGGTCGCCCTCGGAATTGTGCCGCCGCTCCACCATGACGCGGAACGAAACCACCTCGAAGAATTGCGGCACGTTGCCGAGCATGCGCCGGGCCAGCAGCTCGAAGGAGGCGTCGGCTGCCTCATAGGCATAGCCTTCCGCCTCGCGCTCCTTTACCTGGTCGAGCAGACGCGTGACGCGCGGATCGTCCTTCGGCACCGCAATGCCGATGCGCTCGAGCTCGGCGAGAATGTTGGCGCGGCCGGCCTGGTCGGAGACGAGCAGCTTGCGCCGGTTGCCCACCGCCTCCGGCGGCACGTGCTCATAGGTGCGCGGGTCCTTCTGCACGGCCGAGACATGGATGCCGCCTTTATGGGCGAAGGCCGACTCGCCCACATATGGCGCGTGGCGGTTGGGCGCGCGGTTGAGAACCTCGTCGACAATGCGCGAGACGTGGGTGAGCGTGCGGAGCTTCTCCGGCGTGACGCCAGTCTCGAAGCGGTCGGCGAAGTCCGACTTCAGCATCAAGGTCGGGATGATGGAGGTGAGGTTGGCGTTGCCGCAACGCTCGCCGAGCCCATTCAGCGTGCCCTGGATCTGGCGGGCGCCGGCGCGCACGGCGGCGAGCGAGTTGGCGACGCCATTGTCGGTGTCGTTATGCACATGGATGCCGAGATGGTCGCCCGGGATGTGCTTGACCACTTCGGCCACGATTCCCTCGATCTCGTCGGGCAGCGTGCCGCCATTGGTGTCGCAGAGCACGACCCATCGGGCGCCTGCGTCGTAAGCGGTCTTGGCGCAGAGCAGCGCGTAATCGGGGTTCGCCTTGTAGCCGTCGAAGAAGTGCTCGCAGTCGATCAGCGCCTCGCGATCGCATGCCACCACCGCCTCGACCGATTCCTTGATGCCGGCCACATTCTCCTCGCGGCTGATGCCGAGCGCCACGTCGACGTGAAAGTCCCAGGTCTTGGCGACGAGGCAAATGGCGCGTGCCTTGGCTGCCAGCACCGCCTGGAAGCCCGGATCGTTGGCGATCGAGCGGCCGGGCCGCTTGGTCATGCCGAAGGCGGTGAGCGTGGCAAAGCCGAGCGGCCGCAGTTGCGCAAAGAGCCGCGTGTCGGTCGGGTTGGCGCCGGGGTAGCCCGCCTCGACATAGTCGATCCCCAGCATGTCGAGCTGTTGGGCGATCAGCGCCTTGTCCTCGAGCGAGAAGTCGACGCCCTGGGTCTGGGCACCGTCGCGGAGCGTCGTGTCGTAAAGATAGAGCCGTTCGCGTGTCATGGCCTTCCCTACACCACGCCAAAGAGGAAATGCAGAGCGAGCAGCACCGCAAGCACCAGGACGATGAGCTTGATGGCGAGATAGACGCCGTGCGAGCCCTTGAACGGCGCATCCTTGAGGAAACGTATCGTCATCTGGCGACCTCCCAGGTGGTGACGAGCTCGCCGGTCTTCGGCTCCTTGGCGTCTTTCAACTCGATTCCCATCTGAGCAAGCTCGTCGCGGATTTGATCGGCCACATCAAACCTCTTAGCCCGACGAGCAATCGTCCGCGAGTGTATTAGGTCCTCAATCATTCTCTTCTGCGCATTACCAGAGAGACTGCTGACCATAGTCCTCACCGTTAAGCGGACGCTGTTCTCATCGCCGAAATTCAGGGCTGGCACTCGATCTATCTTTTCTCGGCTACCCGAGAATCCGAGTAGCCCAAGCGCCGCGCGGAGACCAGCATACTTGCCCGCGCTGTGAAGCTTGTGCAGCTCGGTGATGACTTTCGGCGTGTTGAGATCATCGCAGAGCGCGTCAAGCACAGGTCCCGGAACACCGCCCTCGCCTTCGTGTCGCTCCAGATCGCCATACCATTCCCAAAGCGTCTTGTGCGCCTCGTCGAGCCCGACCAAGGTCCAATCGAGCGGCTGCCGGTAATGGGTCCTGAGCATGTTAAAGCGAAGTGCCTCGCCCGGCCACGCATAGCCCTGCCATCCCTCTAACAGCTCATGCACGGTGACGAAGTTGCCCGTGCTCTTCGCCATCTTCTCGCCCTCGACCTGGAGATGGCCGTTATGCATCCAGACCTGCGCCATGATGGAGGTTCCGTAAGCGCAGGTGGATTGGGCGATCTCGTTCTCATGATGCGGGAAGACGAGGTCGATACCGCCGCCATGGATGTCGAAGGTCGGCCCGAGATGCGCTTCCGCCATGGCCGAGCATTCGATGTGCCAGCCGGGACGGCCCCTGCCCCACGGGCTCGGCCAGCCGGGATCGCCTTTCCCGCTCGGCTTCCACAGCACGAAATCCATGGGGTCGCGCTTATACGGCGCCACCTCGACGCGCGCGCCGGCGATCATCTCGTCGGTGGAGCGGCCCGACAGCGTGCCGTAAGCGGGGTCTGACGGCACGTCGAACAGCACATGGCCTTCGGCCACATAGGCGTGGCCGGTCTCGATCAGGCGCAGGGTCATGGCGATCATTTGCGGGATGTGCTCGGTCGCCCGCGGCTCCAGTGAGGGCGGCAGCGCGCCGAGCGCGGCCATGTCGGCATGATATTGGTCGGTGGTGCGCCGCGTCAGCTCCTCGATCGCCACCCCCTCCTCGGCCGCACGCTTGATGATCTTGTCGTCCACGTCGGTGATGTTGCGCACATAGGTGACGTGCTGAGCGCCATAGAGGTGCCGGAGCAGCCGGAACAGCACGTCGAAGACGATCACCGGGCGCGCATTGCCGATATGGGCGTAGTCGTAGACCGTTGGCCCGCACACATACATGCGCACATTGCCCCTCTCCAAGGGCTCGAACGGCTCCTTCTTGCGGGTGAGCGTGTTGTAGAGCGTAAGCGTCACGGAAAGCCCCTATGGCGGCAGGCCTGGGCGTTCGGTTCTTTGTCGGAAGATTGACAGTAAAAGGGAAGAACGGCCCGGCCAGCTCTTTGCTAGCTCGGAATGATGCGGCAGAAAATCATAAGGATCGGTTGCGCGTGCACCATCATGGGCGGGTTATGGCGACAAACCGCCAAAGCGTCAAGCAAACCATCTTATTCGTGCCGCATTGACCGCCACACTTAAGGGGGCATAATGCCTTCCAGCGACGAGCTTTCGGGACGGGGAGATCAGAGTTTGAGCCTCCATCGCGTGTTCAGGCGGGTGCTTGCCACGTCGGGGCACTTCGTCAGCCGCCACAAGCGCGTGGGGCTGGTTGCCCTGTGCGGCCCGGTGCTTGCTGGCGCCGCCGGCCTGGCGCTCGCCCAGCCCATGAGCGACCAGCAGATCCGCTGCATGCAGCTGCAGCAGGAGCTGGCAGGCGCGCAAGGCGGCGGTGGCCGTGACGCGCTGCCCGGCATCGAGAAGCAAATCCAGGACGCCAACCGCGTATTTCAGGGCACCCAAGCCGCCATGGAGGATGCCAGCTGCTTCGAGAGCTTCTTCATCTTCGGGCGCGCGCTGGTCCGAAGCCCCAAATGCTTGAAGATGAACGACCGGATGGAGGACGCGCGGCACCAGCTGAGCCAACTGCAGGACCAACGCGATGCGATCATGGGCGGCGGCGGCAATCGGCGCCGCCAGTCCGATCTGCAAGACGCGCTCGCCCGCAATGGCTGCGGTGGTCAGGCTCCGCAGCAGGCGCGTCGCGAAGGCGGCGGCCCGTTCAACTGGTTCGGCGGGCAGCAGCAGGAGGAGGAGCAGCCGCGGTCGGACCTGAACATCTCGCGCAGCATCAACCCGAACGCCCCATACCGCACCGTCTGCGTGCGGCTCTGCGACGGCTTCTACTACCCGATCAGCTATTCGACGTATCCGGGCCGCTTCTCCCAGGACGTGACGCAGTGCCAGTCGAACTGTGCTGCGCCCGCCGAGCTCTATGTCTATCGCAACCCGGGCGAGGAGATCGAGCAGGCCATCTCGCTGAACGGCGCGCCCTATAATGACCTGCCGGTCGCCTTCAAGTTCCGCAAGTCCTACACCACGGGCTGCTCTTGCAAGGAGGCGGAGTACAACCCGACCGAGATCGAGCAGGCCAACAAGAAGGCCGAGGCGACGCCCCCGGCCAAACCGGGCAGCAAGCAAGCGGCGAAGAAAGTTCCTGCGCCTGACGCGGCCGCTTCGGCGCCGCAGGCTGCCGCGCCGGCCAAGGGCGCCCAACCGCCCCCGCAGCTCAATCTCGACATCACCGGCAGCAATACCGGGCCGGCAGACGGGACGACAGCAGCCGCAACACCGCCCGCCCCTGCACCCGCCGCCACTCCGCCCGCAGCAGCGGCTCCGCAGCCTGTACCGCCGGCGCAGCAATCCTCGATCGCCAAGAGCAAGACCCCGCCCGCTCCGCATTAAGCTGAGCTCAGGCGGTCTTGCCCTCAAGCCGCGCCAAGGCCCGGTCGCGCCCGATCAGTGGCAGAAGCGCCTTCAACTCGGGCCCATGGTCGCGACCGGTGAGCGCGAGCCGCAAAGGCTGGAACAAGGACTTGCCCTTGGCGCCGGTCGCTTGCTTCACGTCCGCTGACCACATCTGCCAAGTCGAGCCATCCCAGGGCTCAGGTGGCAGAAGCACCGCCGCCTGCCCGCAAAGCGAAGCGTCGGCGATCACCGGCTCGAGTGGCCCGTTGACCACCTGCCACCAGGCCTTGGCATCGGGCAGCGTCGCGAGATTGCCGCGCACCGCATGCCAAAACGCCTCCCCTCCCCCAACCTCCATGGCGCTCAGGCGCTCCGCCACGACGCCATAGGCAAGCGCGTGCAGGAGCTTGGCGTTGAGCAGCCTCAGCTCCTGCACATCGAACCGCGCCGGTGCCCGCGACAGCTTGGCGAAGGCGAAGCCTGCCGCAAGCTCGTTCAGGCTCCCATGGTGCGCCACGGGGTCGGAGGTGCCGATGGTGGCGGCGTAGCTTGCGACCGCCAAAGGCTCGAGCCCCTCCTCGCGCAGAGCCTCGATGGAGAGCGCGCGCTCGCGCTTGGACAGCGCCTGCCCCTCGGCGCCGACCAGCAGGTTGTGATGGCCGAAGGAAGGAGCCGTGGCGCCCAATGCCTCGAACAGCTGGATCTGCGGCGCGGTGTTGGCGACGTGGTCCTCGCCGCGGATGACATGGGTGATGCCGAGATCGATGTCGTCCACCACGCTCGGCAGCGTGTAGAGATAGGTGCCGTCGGCGCGGACCAGCACCGGGTCCGACAACGAGGCCGCGTCCACATGCTGCTCGCCGCGCACCAGGTCGCTCCAGACCACGTCTCTGCTTTCCAGCAGGAAACGCCAATGAGGCTTGCGCCCTTCGGCCTCGAGCTTGGCGCGGTCGGCGTCACTAAGCTTCAAGGCAGCGCGGTCATAGACGGGCGGCCGGCCGCGGGCAAGCTGGCGCTTGCGCTTCAGCTCAAGCTCGTCCGGGGTCTCATAGGCGGGATAGAGGCGGCCGCGGGCTTTCAGCCGCGCGACGGCCTCGGCATAGCGGTCGAAGCGGTCGGACTGCCGCACCTCGCGATCCCAGTCGAGCCCGAGCCAGGTGAGGTCCTCGCGGATGCCTTGGGCGAATTCCTCGGTGGAGCGCTCCTTGTCGGTGTCGTCGAGGCGCAACAGGAACCGCCCGCCCGCTCTGTGCGCGAACGCCCAGTTGATAAGCGCGGTGCGGATGTTGCCGGCATGGAGCCTGCCCGTCGGGCTCGGCGCGAAACGGACGGTGACGCTCATGCTACTTCAGCCTGATGGCGGAGAGGACCGGCTATCGCCGCTCGGTGAGAAGGATGCAGCATGCCGCTCGGCCCCATTCCAACCGCGCTCATAACGTCTCCCGGTACTTGTTGGTTATGGGATAACGGCGGTCGCGGCCGAAATTCTTGGCGGTGATCTTGACGCCGGGTGCGGCCTGCCGCCGCTTGTACTCGGCGAGATAGAGCATGCGCTCGACGTTTTTCACCACCTCTGGCGAATGCCCGCGCGCCACGATCTCCGACACCGGCATCTCCAGCTCAACCAGGCAATTGAGAATATCGTCGAGCACGTCGTAAGGCGGGAGGGTGTCCTGATCGCGCTGGTTGGCCTTCAGTTCCGCCGTGGGCGCTTTGGTGAGGATGTTCTCAGGGATAACGACACCCTCTGGACCGAGGCAGCCCTTCGGCCGCTCCCGGTTGCGGTAGCGCGAAAGCGCGTAGACTTGCGTCTTGTACAGGTCCTTGATGGGGTTGAAGCCGCCATTCATGTCGCCATAGAGCGTGGCATAGCCGACCGAAACCTCCGACTTGTTGCCGGTGGTGACCACCATCGGCCCGAGCTTGTTGGAGATGGCCATCAGGAGGGTGCCGCGCGCCCGGCTCTGCAGATTCTCCTCGGTCGCATCAGGCGCTGCACCTTCGAAGACGGTCGCGAGCGATTGGGTCAAGCCATCGACGGCAGCATGGATCGGCATGATGTCGTAGCGCACTGAAAGCGCCTCGGCGCAAGCCGCCGCATCGTTGAGGCTCTCATTGCTGGTGTAGCTGAAGGGAAGCATGACGCAGTGCACCCGCTCAGGCCCAAGCGCATCGACGGCAATCGCCGCGCAAAGCGCCGAATCGATCCCGCCGGAGAGGCCGAGCACCACGCCGGGAAAGCCGTTCTTCTCCACATAGTCCCTGAGCCCGGTGACGCAGGCGAGATAATTGGCGGCATTCCCCTCCTCGACCTCGGCGAGCGGGCCAGGCAGGCAGCGCCAGCGCCCCTCCTCGCGCCGCCATTCGGTCAGCCCAAGCGCCTCCTCCCAGGCCGGCATCTGCAGAGCGAGCTTGCTGTCAGCGTTGATGACGAAGGACGCGCCATCGAAGACGAGCTCGTCCTGGCCGCCGACCTGATTGACATAGACGAGCGGCAGGCCGGTCTCGGCGATCCGCGCGCCGGCCACGATGTAGCGCTGATCCTGCTTGTCCATCCAATAGGGCGAGGCATTGGGCACGACCAAAAGCTTGCCGGTCTTGGCGAGGGTCTCGCAGACCTCCTCGCTCCAAATGTCCTCGCAGACCGGCACGCCGATCAGCAAACCCCGAACATCGATCGGCTGCGGCAGAGGCCCTGGCGCAAACACCCGCTTCTCGTCAAATACACCGTAATTGGGAAGATTGGCCTTAAAGCGGACGGTCTCGATTCGGCCGGCATCGAGCAGCGCCACGGCGTTATAGACGAACGGCCCCTCGGCCCATGGCAGCCCCACCAGCATGGCCGGGCCACCATCGCTCGTGTCGCGGGCCAGCGCCTCGCAGGCCTCGCGCGCCGCCTTCTGCAATGCGGGCTTGAGCACCAGGTCCTCGATGGGGTAGCCGGTCAGGAACAGCTCGGTGAAGACGACGAGGTCGGCGCTTTGCGCGGCGGCCTTGGCGCGGGCCGCGCGCGCGCGCTGCACATTGCCGTCGAGGTCGCCCACAAAGGGGTTCAATTGCGCCAGCGCGAGCTTGAAACTGTCGTTGATCTGACCGGGCATGAGAGGGAACTTAACGGCAGACGCCAAACTGTCCAGCGCTGCCGCAGGGTCGGGAGCGAAGCCTATTCACCAGCCGCGATCGAGATCTCGGGCTCGGGCCGCTCCTCGCGGTCGCGTTTCAGCCGCTCCGCCACGATGAAGGCGAGCTCGAGCGACTGGTCGGCGTTGAGCCGCGGATCGCAATGGGTGTGGTAGCGGTCCGAGAGGTCGGTCTCGGTGATGGCCTTGGCGCCGCCCACGCATTCGGTCACGTTCTGGCCGGTCATCTCCACATGGATGCCCCCCGCATGGGTGCCTTCGCTTCTGTGGATGTCGAAGAAGCTCTGCACCTCGCCGAGAATGAGGTCGAAGGGCCGGGTTTTGTAACCGCCCGCCGCCTTGATGGTGTTGCCATGCATAGGATCGCAGGCCCACACCACGCTCTTCCCCTCCCGCTCCACGGCGCGGATCAGCCGGGGCAGGTGCTTGGCGACTTTGTCCGTGCCGAAGCGGCAGATGAGCGTGAGCCGCCCGGGCTCATTGGCAGGGCTCAGCACGTCGATGATCCGCAGCAGCTCGTCGGCGGCAAGGCTCGGGCCACATTTGAGGCCGATCGGGTTCTTGATCCCGCGGAGATAATCGATATGGGCCTGATCGAGCTGGCGGGTACGGTCGCCGACCCAGAGGAAATGCCCTGACGTGGCGTACCAGTCGCCGGAGGTGGAATCGATACGGGTCAGCGCCTGCTCATAGCCGAGCAGCAGCGCCTCGTGGCTGGTATAGACGCTGGTGGTGCGGAGCTGCGGCGTGTTCTCGGGATCGAGCCCGCAGGCGCGCATGAACCGCAAGCTCTCGGCGATGTGGCGCGCGAGCTCGTGATAGCGGTGCCCGGCCGGGCTGTCCTTGACGAAGCCGAGGTTCCAGCGGTGGACATGGTCGAGATTGGCGTAGCCGCCTTGGGCGAAGGCGCGCAGGAGATTGAGCG
>PLBV01000066.1 GCA_003135455.1 Hyphomicrobiales bacterium
GAGGCCCTGGCCACTTGGAAAGATGATTACAACACCGTCAGGCCGCACAGCGCGCTCGGCAATCTGGCGCCGGCAATCTATGCCAAGCTCAGCGTTCCCGCGATGCAACCACCGAGCCTGATAGGCTCAAATGACGAACGGGCTCTACTTATCGCTGGATGAAAGAAGGGGCTCAGGTCACCGAGCATGCGTCGTACGGCGCACTGATGAAGCCGCTCGAGGACTGCAGCGACGAATAACTTGAGCGCGTCCTTTCGGAAGGCATGTTCGGAGCTGCGAGTGATGCCCGTCGGCTTGCAACGACTAGCGCGAGATGTGGCTGATCTTAGAGCCCTCAAGCGTCAAATTGTACATCAGCCCTTCAGGATCGATAACAAACCCTATGATCGGACTTGTAACCTTGTCGGTGTCGATCGAACCATCCACACCAACTGTCACCAGTACAACGGACCCGTCGACACCGACCTTCCACCCATCGGTGCCGTTGAACCGGTCAAGTGCTTCATTGGTCATGAACATCAGGATCACAGATCGCGCTTGCACACCGAGTTGGAAGCCGAATGAGGCCGAGACCAAATCGTAGTACCCCCCGGGCTTCCCCCGAATAATCAGAAGTCCCTCGCCATACTCGCCCCCGAGCAGAATCCCCGCTTTGACAACAGAGGGAAATACCAAAATTCCCGCCGCCTTATTCGCTAGCTCGCGCGCTCCGGCGATTTGGCTTTCAAAACTGTGAAGTGTGGCATCGACATCTGCGTCGATTGCGGCGCCTGACGCTGCGTGGCTGCTCGCGGGTGCAACGATGGTCGTAATCAAAGCAAACATGAAAAGGCATATTGCTTTTAGCTTCATGTTCCCCTCCCGAAATCCAGCCACCTTTGATTGTCAAGACGTCCGCATGGGGCTCGCCAAAAACCTTTTCGCTCGTTAACGAGCTTTTCAGGGTAATGATTCAGTCGCGGCAAACCCAGACTCGATGATGAATGTCACGCCTTATGAGCTCTATTGTGTGGCGGGCCTAGCGATAGCTGGGTGCCTCCTGGCTTGCATTGTCCGCGAAGCAACGCGGCGATGGCTTCATCGAGAGCGCACTGGTTGAAGGCCATAGAGGCCGCGGGTTTGCCTTGCTTGGTGGCCATCAGATTTGGATGGGTGGCAAAATCAATTCTCGGTGGTTGCAGGCCNNGCCCAGGATTTGGACCTATTTTCTGGCTCCTCGCTCGTATCGGAGTCGTGTTCGGTATAGGTGGCTTCGAGGCCCCGATTTGAACCTATACCCCAATTCGGAGGTAAGGATGATTTCGGCGGAGACGCTCCTCCGCTAGTCTAATCGCGGCCTCCCTTCGCGGCCACAAGGGCTGGGCTTGTTTGTGCTCCTACTTTTTGTGCTGCCCAGATGCTGCCTGCAGCGGCGGTGGTCGGCGTGTTTTGGATTAAGACCTTGTGCAATCACTACTTTTTTGCAGATCCCGAAGGCTGCTCGCTCCCTCAAGGGGACGGAGCTCGATCACCCCACCCGGCGCGCTCATGAGCGCGCCACCCTCCCCATCAAGGGGAGGGATGGAGCAAGTGGAAGCGCCTCGCCACAAACAGCGTCGAGATCACATCCCCATAGCCGCGGCCTTGTTCAGCAGCGCCTCGGCCTGGCGGATGCTCGCGATGTCGATGAGGCGGCCGTCGAGCGACACCGCGCCCTTGCCTTCCTTCGCCGCCTGCTTCATCGCCTCGACGATGCGCTTGGCCTTGGTGACCTCCGCCTCCGACGGCGTGAACACCTGGTTGGCGAGCTCGACCTGGGAAGGATGGATCGCCCATTTGCCCTCGAAGCCCAGCACCGCGGCGCGCTTGGCCGCCGCCAGATAGCCCTCGGGATCGGAGAAATCGCCGAACGGCCCGTCGATGGGACGCAAGCCATAGGCGCGGCAGGCGACCATCATGCGCGACAGCGCGTAGTGCCAGGGGTCGTTCCAATAATAGGTCCGCGGCGCGTCGCCCTCCTTATCGGCGAGGATACCGTAATCGGGATGCGGCGCGCCGATGCCCATGGTGCGCGCCCGCGTCGAGGCGGCGTAATCCGCCACGCCGAACGACATGGCCTCGACCCGCTTGCTGGCCTGCGCGATGGCCTCGACATTGGCCATGCCGAGCGCGGTCTCGATGAGCAGCTCGAAGCCGATGCGCTTGTCCCGCTTCTTGCCGTTCTCGATCTGGGTGACCAGCATGTCGAGCGCATAGACGTCCTGCGGCACGCCGACCTTGGGGATCAGGATCATGTCCAGCCGCGGGCAGGCCTCCACCACGTCCACCACGTCGCGATACATATAATGAGTGTCGAGCCCGTTGATGCGCACCATCATGACCTTGGTACCCCAATCGACCTCGTTGAGGCCCTGGATGATGTTCTTGCGCGCCTGCTCCTTGTCGTCCGGGGCGACCGCGTCCTCCAGGTCGAGGAAGATGATGTCGGCTTGGCCCTTGGCCGCCTTCTCGAACAGCGACGGGTTGGAGCCCGGCACCGCGAGCTCGGAGCGCTGGAGACGCGGGGTCGCCTGCTGGATCAAAGTGAAGCTCATACCTGGAATTTCCTTTCCCTCTTTGAAGCTAGCCCGTGGCGCCAAGGCCCGCGGCAATGCAGTTGATGGAGAGAAGGAGCGCCGATTTGTACGCCTCCTTCTCGGCGTCGTCGGAGGCGCCGCGAAACCGGCGGAGCAGCTCGACCTGCTCGCGGCTGACGGCGTTGATGGTGGGCAGGCGCTCCTTCAGCGCGGCGCGATATTGCGGGAAGCGCTCCCCGAGCAGCGTCTCGCCGCTCACCCGCTGCACCATCTCACAGGTGAGCCGGTATTCCGCCTCGATCGTGGAGAAGACCGCCTCGCGCACGCTCGTATCGGCGACGAGCCCGGCATAGTCCCGCGCGATATCGAGATCGACAAGCAGCAGCGTCTTCTCCACCTCGTCGATGATCAGGCGGAACAGGCGCGAATCCTGGAACATGCGGTGAAGCAGCGCCTCGCCCTGCTCGCCGCGCACCTCGATGAGGTTGGCGAGCCCGCTGCCCACCCCATACCAGCCGGTGATCATGTGCCGGTTCTGCGCCCAGGCGAACACCCAGGGGATGGCGCGGAGGTCGCTCAAGGTGCGCGCCCCGAAGCGCCGCGCCGGCCGCGAGCCGATATTGAGCAGCGAGATCTCCTCAAGCGGGCTCGCCGCCTGGAAATAGGGCACCAGATGAGGATCGCCGACGAGCTTGGTATAGGCGGCGCGCGAGGCGCCGGACAGCGCCTCCATGGCGTCGTCGAACTCGTTCTTCGGCACCAGCGCCTCCTCGCGCTCCGATTTCAGCGCATGGGCGAAGACGCTGGTGGCGAGAAGCTCGATCTGATAGGCGGCGGTGCCCTTGTTGGCATATTTGAAGGAGACCACCTCGCCCTGCTCGGTGACGCGGAAGCGGCCGCTGATCGAGCCGGCAGGCTGGGCGGCGATGGCGCGGCCGGTGGGCGCCCCGCCCCGGCTCACCGACCCGCCGCGCCCATGGAAGAAGGCGATCCTGATGCCGGCCTCCGCGCTCAGCTTGGTGAGCTTGGACTGCGCCTTGGCAAGCTCCCAGTTCGACGCGATGAAGCCGCCATCCTTGTTGCTGTCGGAGTAGCCGATCATCACCTCCTGCACGCCGCCCTGCCAGCGGGTGCTGCGGCGGACGACCGGCACGTTGAGCAGCTCGCGCATGATGGCGGGCGCCGCGCGCAAATCCTCGATGGTCTCGAACAGCGGCACGACGGGCAGCGGACAGATCTCCGTGCCGGCGGCGTCGAGGAACACGTTCGCCTCCTTGGCCAAGAGATACACGCCGAGCACGTCGGCGACCGAGCGCGTCATGCTGAGGATGAAGCCGCCAAAGGCCTCGCGGTCGAGGCTGTCGCGCATCTCGGGGACCAGCCTCAGCATGGCGAGCGTCTCGTCGACTTCCGGCGGCAGGCCGGTGAGAACCCGCTCGGACTGTCGCGGCCGGGCGAGCTCGGCGAGTAGCCACGCCTTCCATTCCTTCGACGCGGGGCCGGGCGCCTCCCCCCCGTTCGTGCCGGCGGTCGCACCCCACAGCGCCTGTAAGGCTTCGGTGGTGCGGGTGGTGTTCTCGCGCAGGTCGAGCCGCATGGTGCTGAAGCGGAAGATCTCCACGGCGTAGCGCACCGGGCGCACAAGATTGGTGGCGAGCGAGGCGCAATTGGCCTCGTTGAACCCATTTTCCAGCACCCGCAGATCGAAAATCAGCTCGTCGGCATTGGCGTAAGCCGGGCGCCCGACCGGCGGTGCCTTGCCCTCCGTGCGCAGCATGGTCGCGTCGAGCTTGCGCAGCATGCAGGTGAGATATTGCCGATAGGCCTCGCCCGGATTGCGCGCCTTGATGGAGGCGGCGTCGCCACTCGCCTCGAGCTCCCGGTCGAGCTCGATGCGGAAGCTCGTCGGCACCGGGTTGGCACGTTCGGTGAGCGACAGCATGCGGCCGAGCTCGATCATGCGCGCCCGGTAGTGGCGCAAGCTCGCCAGCGCGTTCTCGCGCAACGCCGCGCGGGTAACGGGCGTGGTGAC
Source organism: Hyphomicrobiales bacterium (assembly GCA_003135455.1). Classification (GTDB taxonomy): domain Bacteria; phylum Pseudomonadota; class Alphaproteobacteria; order Rhizobiales; family Methyloligellaceae; genus Methyloceanibacter. The sequence continues at coordinate 4,588 of PLBV01000066.1, forward strand.
GAAGGGATTGCCGTCGCGGTCGCCGCCGATCCAGGAGCCGAACTGGAAGAAGGGTGGCACGTCGAAATGCTCGCCCGGATAATATTGCTTGAGCGCGTCCTCGAGCAGGATGAGCATCTCCGGCGTCATCTGGAACAGGGTCTCGTCGAAAAAGTGGAGCCCCCAGGAGACCTCCTGCTCGACGGTCGGCTTCTCCAGATGCAGCTCGCCCGTCATCCACACGAGCTCGATCTGGTCGCGCAAGTCATCCAGCAGCGCGCGCCGCTCCCGCTCGGTCCAGCGCGGCAGCTCCAGCTCCCGCAGCAGCAGATAGATCTTGCGGAACTTCTCCAACACCGTGACGCGCTTGGCCTCGGTGGGATGGGCCGTGATCACCGGCCGGATGCGCAAGCTCTGAAGTAAGGTCCTTATGGCCTCCGGTCCGATGCCGTCTCGCGAGGCTTCGGCCAGCACATTGGCGAAGGTGCCGCGCAAGGACTCCCGTCCTCGCGTCCGCTCGATCTGCCGGCGCCGCCGCATGGCGGCGTTCTGCTCGGCGATCGACAACAGCTGGAACCAGATGCCCTGCGCCTGCAGCGCCCGCGCCATGAGCTCGGGCGTGAAGTCGGAGATGTTGGCGCCGCCGCGAAGCACCGGCTCGATCTCCGGCTGATGCCGGTGGGCTATGTCGAGCAGGAGCCGGAACAGAAGGTCGGCGGCTTCCTTGGCGGAGGTGCCGGTGAGCGTGGGCAGCGCCAAGGAGCGGTCAGTTGAGGAAGCTTGCCGCTTGACGTCGTCTAGCATGGGAAGCCCGAGCACTCCGAGATGATCAGCGGCCGATCATCATGGCGCCATAGCCCAAACCCGCAAGCACCCGGAGAGGCAGGCCAAGGAACCGTTCAGATGCGGCCCGCGCGTCTGCCATCACACGACGGCCCGAGGCTCGGTCCGGCCCGACATCACCTTAGCCACGGTCGAGCCGAACTCGCTCGGGTTGGGCGCCACGGTCAGTCCGCAAGCGCGCATGATCTCCGCCTTCTCCGCGGCGCTGTCGCCGACGGCAGAGATGATGGCGCCGGCATGGCCCATGCGCCGTCCCTTGGGTGCGGTAAGCCCCGCGACGAAGCCCACCACCGGCTTCGACATGTTCTCCTTTATCCAGGTCGACGCCTCCGCTTCCTGAGGCCCGCCGATCTCCCCGATCATCAGCACGGCATCCGTCTCGGGGTCCTGCTCGAACAGTGCAAGATGATCGAGGAAGGAGCTGCCATTGATCGGATCGCCGCCGATGCCGACGGAGGTGGAGATACCGATGCCGACCGCCTTCATCTGCGAGGCGGCCTCGTAGCCGAGAGTGCCCGAGCGGGAGATGATGCCCACCCGGCCTTGCAGATAGATGTGGGGCGGCATGATGCCGAGCATGGCCTTGCCGGGGCTGATGATGCCGGCGCAATTCGGCCCGACCAACATCGGGCGCCGCGATCTGGGATAACGGCGGAGATAGCGCTTCACCCGCATCATGTCCTGCGCCGGGATGCCGTCGGTGATCGAGCAGATGAGCCTGATGCCACCGTCGGCCGCCTCCATGATCGCATCGGCGCAGAAGGCGGGCGCGACGAAGGTGATGCTGGTGGTGGCACCGGTCGCCTTCACGGCCTCCTTCACGGTGTTGAACACCGGCAAGCCCTGATGCTTGCTGCCGCCCTTGCCCGGGGTGACGCCACCCACGACGTTGGTGCCGTAGTCCAGCATCTCCTTGGTGTGGAAGGTGCCTTTGTCGCCGGTCATGCCCTGGACCAGGATTGGCGTCGTCTCGTCGATCAGAATACTCATAACGTTTCTCCCGCACCTTAAGCCTTCAGGCCGTTGCCACCGCAAGCACCGGCATCTCCTCGCAGGCCGCGACTGCCTTTGCCGCCGCTTCGGCCAAAGTATCGGCGGTGATCAGCTGTAGCCCGCTCTCGGCGAGAATCTTCTGTCCCTCCTCGACATTGGTGCCGGCCAGCCTGACCACCAGCGGCACCTTCACATCGACCGACTGGCACGCCTGCACGACGCCCTTGGCGACCCAATCGCAGCGGTTGATGCCGGCGAAGATGTTGACCAGCACGGCCTTCACCTTGGCGTCGGAGAGCACGAGCTTCAGCGCCGTGGCGATGCGCTCAGGCGACGCGCCGCCGCCCACGTCGAGGAAGTTCGCCGGGGTGCCGCCGGCATGCTTGATCATGTCCATGGTGGCCATGGCGAGCCCTGCGCCATTGACGATGCAGCC
>PLBV01000115.1 GCA_003135455.1 Hyphomicrobiales bacterium
GTCATGCAGCGCATCGCCGTGCCAATGATCGGCGGCATGGTGTCCTCGACCCTGCTCACGCTTGTCGTGATCCCCGCCATCTACGCGCTTGTGAAAGGCATTCATCTCCAAGCCCGACAAGCAGAGCCAATCGGGTCGGAGGCCACCGCCGAAGGACATGATGAGCTCGAAACGGCAACGCGCTAGTTGGCCGCCCTGGTCGAATGATCGAAATGTTTCATCGACGCGCGCGGTTCAGGCACAGACCTATAGCCGGGAGAAAACTCTCCATTGGCTCGCGCGCTTCTTGAGATAGATCAAGCAGCTCTGGCCCCACCTGTCGTACCGTCCGTAACGTTGACGTAAGGTCCATCGTAACCCTCTCCAGGATCGATCCTGTCTTGGGGAGGCGGTAATGAAAGCCCGTTCGCTGACGCTATACGCTTTAGCGCTGGTTTGCCCGCTCTTCGCACAGCCAGCTGACGCGGCAACCGCCGCAATGCCGTCGCACCTAGAATACGACGTGTTGAGAAATGGCGAGCCCGTTGGATAGCACGTCATGGATTTCAGGAACTCGGGCGATAATCTACAGGCCCAGATTTCGACAAACGTCGCGGTCATAATGGCCTTCATTACCGTCTATGCGCTAAAATAGGGAGAGGCAGATGCGCCTCTTGCTCATTGAGGACAACCAACGACTCGCCGATTATCTCGCGACCGCGTTGCAGAACGGCGGCTTCGCCATCGACCATGTGACCACGACGGCGGATGCCGAAACCGCACTCGCGACCACCCACTACGACACGCTCCTGCTGGATCTTGGCCTGCCCGATAATGACGGTCTCATCTGGCTCGGCGATCAGCGTCGTCGGCAGATGAGCCGCCCCGTGCTGGTGCTGACGGCGCGCGACAGCTTGGAGGATCTCGTGGCCGGTCTTAATCAGGGCGCCGACGACTACCTGCGCAAACCTTTCGAACTTGACGAGCTCATCGCTCGCATTCGCGCGCTGCTCCGCAGGCCCGGTGAGGCGCTTGGTGTCAAGCTCACTGCAGGCAACGTGTCGTTCGATACAAGCGACCGCGAGGTGACCGTTGGTGGCATCCCCGTGGAGTTCGGTCGCCGCGAGATGGATGGGCTGGAGCTGCTGATGCGGCGGGCCGGCAGAGTGGTGCCAAAGTCGGCCATTGAGGATGCGATCTATTCGTTCGGAGAGGATCTTGCCTCCAATGCCATCGAAGTGCTGGTCCATAGGATTCGCCGACGTTTGCAGGAGGCGGGAGCGGACATGTACATCCACACGCTGCGTGGCGTGGGCTATGTGTTCTCAGACAAGGCAGCAGGTGAGTAGCCCGCAAAGCCCCAGTGCCTCCCTGTGGTTGAGGCTTATCATTGGGCTGGTAAGCGTCAGTCTGCTTGCTGTCGCGGCGGCGAGCGGCGCCCTCTACGTCAGGTTCAAAGCCAAGAACTCACTGTTCCGGGAGCAGACGCTGAGTCTCCAAGCAGGCGTCATTGCGCACTACTTGAAGACGGCGCCGGAAGGTCCGATCCATTTGCCCAGCTATGTGACCGAAGGCTTCAAGGTCAACAACGGCCGCCATTCCATCGTTGCGAGTGACGGAGCGCTCTTAGCCGCGTCTGCGGGAGTCACCGCCCCACTGGCCGCGATCAACACGTCGGAGTCGAGCGATCTTTTCGTGCTTCAGCCGGACGAGAAACAGCCGCCTTACTATGGGCTGTCCGTGCGGGCGCCTTTTGCTGGACAGCCCGTTTGGGTGCAGGTCGCCTTCCACCCTGGCAACATCGTCTTCGATAGCGTGCTGGAAGAATTCGTCCAGGATATTGCCTGGATTTGGATTCCATTCGTCGTCATCCTCCTGATTGTCAATCTGCTCGTGGCACGAATTGGTCTTGCGCCACTGCGCATGGCCGCTAACCAGGCTGCTGCCATTGGCCCTGGCGCGGTTTCTATGCGGCTCACCGAAGGCGGGCTACCACGCGATGTTCATGCCCTGGTGACGGCCGTCAACCGAGGTTTGGACCGACTGGAGACGGCCTTCGACGCGCAGAAACGGTTCATAGCAGATGCTGCCCATGAGCTCCGTACACCGGTCGCCGTACTGAAGGCACATGTCGGCATCCTGTCCAAGTTTGAAGGCCATACCGAGCTCGTTGACGAGATCAGCGGTCTTGAGCGACTCGTCAATCAATTGCTCGACATCGCGCGCCTAGACGTCTTGCAAGTCGGGGCTGACCACGTCGCGGATCTGACCGGTGTCGCGACCGAGGTTGCTTCCCATCTCGGACCGGCGGCAATCAATGCCGGCCGATCGATCGAGGTGCTCGCGCCAGACGAACCGGTTTGCATCCGCGGCGCCAGCGACTACCTCTTCAGAGCGCTGCGCAATCTCGTTGAGAATGCCCTCCGGCATACACCGGTAGGCACGACGGTTTCGATCGTCGTCGCCAACCCGCCCTCCATCAGCGTCATTGATCAGGGACCCGGCGTTCACCCTGATCAAAAGCATGCGGTCTTTGGTCGCTTCTGGCAGGGTGGCCGAGATCACACCACAGGGGGCGCCGGTCTCGGATTGGACATTGCCGCTCGCACGGTCGTCGCCCACGGAGGATTCATCTCCGTGGACGATGCGCCTAATGGGGGCGCCATTTTCACCATGCAGTTCGAATCGCTCCTTGCGGCGGGGCGTGAGGTCCAATCCCCTTCGCATGAGGTGACCCTTTAATCTCGGTCGCCGTCCTGATTGTGATCTTTTGGCGGCTGTAAGGCGTCTGTAAGCAGCTCCGCCGAACGTCCTCGTTCGCGTGAACCTATCGACACGAAGGGGGAAGATTCGTGATGCGGGCGACGATCATTCCGCGTGGCCATGACTTACGGCCAGCAGCAGAGCAACTGATTGCAGAGGTTTATGCGCTTCATTATTCGGCGCGTATCACGGCCTTTCCTCCCACGCTCATTTCCATGATTAGCGACGGTGGCGCGCTCCTTTGCGCCGCCGGCGTGCGCTTTGCGGCCGACGGCTTTTTCTCGGAGTGCTATCTGGATGGGCCAGTGGATGCTGTGCTGTCGGCGCGGTCGGGCTACCCGATCCGTCGCGAGAAGATCTTCGAGGTGACCTCGCTGGCCAGCCGCGCCCCCCACACGGTTGGCCCCTTCCTGCGCAAAATTATTGCCTGCGGCGAGGCCGCGGGCTTCGATTGGGCGTTCTTCACCGCCACGGCACCGCTTAAGGCACTTCTCGAGCGCCTGGGTTTGCCGCTGACGCCGCTCGCCGCCGCTGACCGCTCGCGGGTGGCAAGTCCAGATGCTTGGGGAAGCTACTATGCGTTTGCGCCAAGCGTGTACGCCGTCCGCCGCGACGCTGTCGGCGCGTGCATCGGCAGACATGCCAGGGCGGCCGCATATGGTTGAGATGCTGCAAGTCTTGCGTGGCTGGTCGACGTCTCGTGACGGCGAGACCGCGATGTCGGATGACAACTCCGTCCTCACGCCGGGAGAGTTCGCCGCACGTGTCGCGGGCTTGGCGGAGGACTTCCACGACCTACCTCGGGTCATCGGTCTGCTTGGGGGCAACGGGACTGACTGGGCGGTGGCCCAGCTCGCTGCCTGGGTGGCCGGCAAGACGATCGTGCCGTTGCCCACGTTCTTCAGTCTTCCGCAGCTTGAGCACGTCATTCGCGATGCAGCGATTGACCACGTCGTTGCGACCCGCGATGCCTTAGCTCTTGCGGCCGCCCTTGGCATTGGCACGACACCGATCTCGGACCGACGCGCGGCGGCCTTTCCCGCGCCTACACCCGGCGCGGGGGTCATCGTCTACACATCCGGCAGCACAGGCCGACCAAAGGGCGTCCGCCTTGGTCTTGAGCAGATCGACTGCCAGGCGCGGGCCCTCGCCAAGGCGATCGAGGCAAGCCCGCGCGATCTCTATTTGTCGGTCTTGCCGCTCTCCTTGTTGCTCGAGATGATCGCGGCTATTTGCGTGCCGGTGCTCGTAGGCGCGAGGACGCATTTTGCTTCCTCGGTCGCGCACAGCGTCGGCGCTGGTCGCCCGGCCGACGTGCTCAAAGAGTTCGAGCGGTGGCGGCCGACGACGACGGTGCTCGTCCCTCAATTGCTCTCGACTTGGGTTGCTCAGCTTGAGGCGAGGGGAAAGCGACCACCCGAAGGCTTGCGCTATGTGGCGGTCGGGGGCGCGCCCGTCTCGGAAGCGCTGGCCGAACGCGCGTGGGGCCTCGGTATCCCCGTGCATGAAGGCTATGGTCTGACCGAGTGCTGCTCTGTCGTCGCCGTCAACCGGCCGGGGCGCCGCAAGGCAGCAACGGTCGGTGAGCCGCTGCCCGGACTAGACATCGGCATCGAGGACGGCGAGGTGGTGGTGAATGGCGCCACCGTGATGGAGGGATACCTTCATGCAGCGCGCGCCGAGCAGCCATGGCGGACCGGCGATCTCGGCAGTCTAGATCAAGACGGCTTTCTTTGCGTGACCGGCAGGAAGGACAAGTTGCTCGTCACGGCCTTTGGGCGGAACATCTGCCCGGAATGGGTCGAGGCGATCCTGATGGGCGATCCGCGCATCGCCGCCTGCTCGGTGCTCGGCCATGGCCAGGAACACTTGAGCGTGCTGCTCGTTCCGTCGACCTCGGGGGAGCGCTGGCTGATGGAGTCGCCGCGCGCCCACATCCTCTTATGGCTTGAGCAAATCTGCATCGATGCCCCGCTCTATGCCGTGCCCAAGGATTTTGTCGTCTGCCAAGCAACGGAAGCGAAGCGGATCGGCCTCCTCACCTCCAACGGGCGCATCGTCCGCGACGCCGCCAAACGAGCTTATCCCGCGCTCAAGATTGCGCGGCGGCCGATAGCAGCCTGAGCCAAATCCAAGCAGTCAACAAGCAAAGGAGAGAATCGTGGCGTTCTACGATCGGCTGGTTTCTGAAACAGACAAAGAGCGGAACGGCTTCACGTCGATTCCGCTGATCCGCGAAGCACTACGCTCCGGTGCGTCGCGCGAGCTCTATATCGACTTCCTGACGCAGGCCTATCATCACGTGAAACACACCTTCCCGCTGCTCGCGTTAGCTGCGGCGTGCACGACCGACGAAGCCTATCAAGACGCTCTCGTCGAATACATGGAAGAGGAGCGCGGGCACGAGAAGTGGATCCTCAACGACATCGACGCCATGGGCGGCAGCGCGACTGCCGTCCGCGACGGGGTGCCTGGCATCGCCTGCCAGGTGATGGTGGGCTACACCTACTACGCGATCGAATGGCTCAGCCCCTATGCCATGCTTGGCAGCGTGCACGTGCTTGAGGGCATGTCGACGATGCTCGCGGACAAGGCCGCCGACGCTATCCAACGCTCGCTCGCCCATCGAGGCAAGGATGGCTTCTCCTACCTTCGGTCGCACGGTGCGCTCGACATCGAGCACGTGGCGTTCTTCAAGACGCTTGTAAATGCCATCACCGACGCGAGGACCCAGCAAATCGTGATCGACGCCTCGAAGGTTTTCTATCGGCTGTACGGCGACATCTATCACGAGCTGGAGACGCGGCACCCCGTCAAAAGCCATGCAGCTTGACGGCAAGCGTGCGCTGATCACCGGCGCGGGCTCTGGCATAGGACGCGCGCTCGCCATCGAGGCGGCGCGCCTTGGCATGACGGTCGCCCTGTGTGGCCGTCGTGCCGAGGCACTTAATGCGACCCTGTCGCAGATGGCTCCGAGTGGTCGCCATCTCCGCCTGCGCGGCGACATCACCGATCCGGCCGTGCGGCGCGGGTTGCGCGACTATCTGTGGCGGCACTGGGGCGGGCTGGATGTGCTCGTCAATAATGCCGGCGTGGTCGTGGTCGGCCCGCTCGCTCACACGTCGGATAGCGATCTCGAGCGGGTGATGGCGACGAACGTCATCGCTCCGGCCGCCTTGAGCCGGGAGATGCTGCCTTTGCTGCGCCGGGCGGCGCCATCGCGCATCGTCAATGTCGGCTCCATGTTCGGAGACATCGCCTATCCGCTGTTCGCATCCTACTCCGCGTCAAAATTTGCTCTGCGCGGGCTCTCGATTGCCTTGCGTCGTGAGTTCAAGACGTTTGGCATTGGTGTGACCTACGCAGCGCCGCGGGCCACTAAGACCGACGCATCGCAGGCCTTCGATCCCCTCGTTGAACCCATGCAAATGCGGATCGATGACCCGGCGAGCGTCGCCGCCCATATCTGGCGGGCCGTGGCGCAGGACGCGGACACCGCCTATGCGAAAGGCACCGAGCGGCTCTTCGTTCTCGTCCAACGGCTGCTGCCAAAGCTTGTGGACCGCGCCATCGCCGCGCAAATGGCGGATGCGCGGGTCCGGGCCTATCTCGAAAATCTTTACGCTGCAGCCAAGGCGCGCGCGGCCCAACGCGCGCAGGCCGACGCGGTTTTGAGAGCGGCGAAAGGCCCTGCCGCTGCGGCGGCGACGCGTCATTCCGCCACGCCGGTTGCAAGCCAAGTCCCAAGGTCCGCGCCGGTTCCTGTCAATCACGCGGCGGCTGACGGCCGCGAGCTTCGACACGCACCCTGAGCAGCTGCAGGGCCGGTTGCGCGCCACGGCCATCCGCTCAGAATTTGGTGATGAGACCGATCTTGAAGAGATTGAGATCGGCGCCGAGATCCGATTGTCCGGCCGGCAGGGTCGAGAAATTGCCCTGGTCGAAAGCGATGTGCGCCACCTCGGTGCGCAAGATGAAGTTCTCGTTGTAGGCCCATTCCAGGCCGCCGCCCACAGTCCAGCCCTTCAGCATTTGTCGATCTGAGACGTTTGCCAACGTGTCCCTCACCTGAAGATCGCCAAAAGCGTAACCCCCGGTTCCGAACAGCATGAAGCGGCCAAAGGTGTAACCGAGACGGCCGCGAATGGTGCCGTAGTTGAACAGCCGGCTCTCCGCTCATTAGCCGGTCTGATCAATAGGCTCTGAAGCTGACTGCATGGGCTCCGTGGTGCACGTCCGCTTGGTGCCAGAAGTCGTCGTAGCGAGGCCTCTTGCTTGACGTCGTTTTGTTAGATCACGCGCCAGGACAGAGTCCTCCTCCCGTGGGTGCGGAAGATGCGTAAGCGAGGCGTAAGGTAGGCGTGGTCCCTGTCCATTGCGGGCCGGGCACTCAGGGGAAGCGGATGCGACGGCCTTCTGGCGATGCAGGGCGGCGACGCTAAACCGGGTTTCCCTGAACCACTATTCGTGCGCTTAAGCGCCCTATCTCCCGCGCCTTGTCTCTGCCGCTAACCGGTAGGCGCATAATCTGTTTCCCCAAACCCTAGAAGTCTCCGAGGAGTAAGACGATGCCAAATAAGCTTCTACGGGTACTCACTGGAATGGCTTTTGCCTGCGTCACAGGTGGCACCGCGCTCGCCTCGAATAACAAGGCCATGGATGCCGACATTCACTCTGTTGAACTTCAATGGGAGCATATCAAGTTCGATGAGGACGGCTCGCCTAACCAATTCGGTCACATTGACACTCTTGCAAAGTTTGCTGCCGGTCTCGCCGAAAAATATCCTGGGCGGGTTGAGCCGTTAATCTGGGAAGGCATCGTTACCAGCGAAGAGGCGGGTATGGCCGGTACCTTGAGCGCACTCGGTTATGCGAAGGCCGCAAAAGCTGTTCTCGAGGAGGCCTATGCGAAGGACCCCGCCGCACTTGATGCCGGAGCGCCGACGAGTCTCGGCGTGCTGTATTCCCGCGTGCCTGGATGGCCGATCGGCTTCGGCGACAACGAAAAGGCTCGCCAGCTGCTCGCGCAGGCAGTGTCACTTGCGCCAAACGGAATGGACGCCAATTATTTCTATGCCGATTTCTTGATGGGACAGCGTGAATATGCGGCCGCCTACAAAGTGCTACAACATGCCTTCTCGCTGCCACCACAGAAGAATCGGCCGCTCTGGGATAAGAATCGTCGAACAGTGATCCGCGAACTCATGGCTAAAGCGGAAGCCAATTAGTGCAGCGGCTGCGACCATCGTTCACCGCATTGTGGCAGGGCATCGGCGCGCAATTACGCAATCCGTCAGGGCTCTGGGGTCGGATAGCCGGTAGCTTGATGGCTTTCGCCAATGCCAAACCAAACACCCTGGCCCTCGCTGCTCTTAGCATGAGAGAAGGCGAGAGCTTGCTCGAATTGGGTTGCGGCCCGGGCTGCGCCTTGCAAGGGCTACTTCGTTTGCCGCATCTCGCGCGGGTGATAGGGCTTGACTGGTCCGAAGTCATGCTCGCGCATGCATCCCGCCGCAATCGGCTGGCGCTCGAGGCTGGACGTCTCGCGCTGGTCCGAGGCGATTTCGCTAGACTTCCTTTCATCGCCGAAATCGCCGATGCGATCTTGGCGGTGAATGTGGTTTACTTCATGCACAGTCCTGCTGCCGTTCGTGAAGCGCGTCGCGTGCTGCGCCCAGGCGGCCGTATGGTACTCTATGCCACCGATAGGTCAGCCATGCGACGTTGGCGTTTTGCCGGGCCTCACACTCATCGGCTCTTCGATTACAACAGACTGACCGCGCTGCTCATCGATGCTGGTTTCGCAGCAGATTGCATCCGCATCGAAGGCGTCAACGCCGGTCTTGGCGTCATGGGCCTCCTGGCGGTGGCGCGGAAGGAAAAAGGCTGAGTCTTATTTTTTTGTCGAACTTTAGACCTGCGCCGATCCGCCTAATAAGCGGAGATCATGACCAAAGTAGCCGTGGGAAGATTCAGCCCAGCCTCGCGGCAGACAGTGGGATCACTCGTCGGTGCGGAACGTGCTGAACCGCCTAGCCGCTTCATCGCAGGTGTATATTGTTGTCATTCTCATCGCAGACGCGTACGCCGACGCGGCATCCAGGGGACGCTACAGGTGCCGCGCCGCAGGGGGTGAGGCGGTAGACGATGACGGCAAATCGCGATGCTGTGCACAGCCGAGCAGCGCCAGCAGCGCCAGCAATGCCAAGTACCTCACGCCTTAACCTCCGTTTCGTTGCCGACCGGACGATCCGATCTCGGCGCCGATCTCGATCTGTTCAACATTGACCTCATCACCAAATTCTGAAGGTTCTAGGGGCACAGAGATCACGCCAACCTTACGTCTCACTTACACATTTTTTTGGGGTGCCGTTTGGCTGCGGGCAGTTGGTGTTTTCAGGGTCTGCTTCTGGCACCAAGCGGACATAGCTAGNNCTGCTTCTGGCACTTAGCGGACCAAGTTGTGCTCTCGGTATCAGGTCCGAAGCTAGGCGATAAGCGGACATTGAGTTGTTCGACGGTTCCTTGTCTCGCTTATGAGCACGCGACCTAATCAGCGGCTCTGCCATGGGCTGAGTTTGGCCACCTCCTCCAGAAAACACCGATGGCCTCTCATGGCACCCCCAATGCCCAACCGTGGTGCCAGCTTTTTTTCTAACAAACTGAGGCAGGGACTGATTCGAGCTCTAGATCCCGGGGAATTGGACCCCTGTGACGATGGACGACGAATCACCCAAGTTCATCGCAAGCGCTGGTCATTTCCGGGCGCTCCGTTTGGTCAAGCCCATAGAAGTCATCTCGATTGAATCGAGCCGCGATGAATAAATCTACTAAGTCCTTCCGAGCCAAGCCGTCCAAGCCTGCAATCCCCGTCGATCCCGCTCCCGGTGGTGGAAGTCCCATTCCGCGATTGCTTACGCCTGCCGAGCTTGCGCGCCCCCTCAACCTGTCCGTGAGCTGGCTGGCCAAGGCGAGGATGGCTTTGACACGTTAACTCTCG
>PLBV01000089.1:0-149 GCA_003135455.1 Hyphomicrobiales bacterium
CGGCGCGATGGCGTTCACGGTGACGCCCTTCCGAGCGCTCTCGAGTGCGAGCGCGCGCGTGAAGCCGATGACGCCCGCCTTGGCCGAGCAATAATTGGTCAAGCCGAGCTGTCCCTTCTGCCCGTTGATGGAGGCGATGTTGACGATGC
>PLBV01000089.1:193-11026 GCA_003135455.1 Hyphomicrobiales bacterium
TTGTTGACCAGCACCTCGACCGGCCCCACCTCGTTCTCGACGTTGATGACCCCCTGCTCGCAGGCGATATAATCGGTGACGTCCCATTTGTAGACCGGGATCTTGGTCTCCTTCTTGAACGCCTTGGCGGCGTCGTCATTGCCGTGATAGCTCGCGGCGACCTTGTAGCCCGCCGTCTTCAGTGCCTTTGCGATGGCGGCGCCGATGCCGCGCGTTCCTCCCGTGACCAGAGCCACCCTTCCCATGCTTTCCTCCGTTTTTGCGCTCTCATGGCGCTTATCCTTGCAAAGCTAAAAACGCCTCGAGGCGGGCATAGCCGGCGCGCGAGGGATCATGCGAAGCCCCGCCTCAGTCCCGCTCGACGCACATGGCGATGCNNAGCGTGGCGAGGCCCTTCTTGGCGTCGCGCCGCTTCATCTCATGCAACAGCGTCACCAGGATGCGCGCGCCGGATGCGCCGATCGGGTGACCGATGGCGATGGCGCCGCCATTGACATTGACCTTGTCGACATCCCAGCCGAGATCCTTGTTGACCGCGCAGGCCTGGGCGGCAAAAGCCTCGTTCGCCTCCACGACATCGACGTCGCCGATCGACCAGCCGGCTTTCTTCAGCGCCTTGCGCGAGGCGGGGATCGGCCCCGACCCCATGACCGACGGATCGACGCCGGCTTGCGCCCAGGCCACGATGCGCGCCAGCGGGGTAATGTTGCGGCGCTTGGCCTCCGCCGCCGACATCAGCACCACGGCGGCGGCGCCGTCATTAATGCCCGAGGAATTGGCGGCGGTGACGCTGCCTTCCTTGTCGAAGGCGGGCTTCAGCTTGGCCACGTCCTCATATTTGACACCCTCGCGGATATATTCGTCCTCGCTCACCACCGTCTCGCCTTTGCGCGTCTTGATAGTGACCGGCGCGATCTCGTCCTTGAACTTGCCTGCCTTGCGCGCGGCCTCCGCCTTGTTTTGCGAGGCGACGGCGAAGCGGTCTTGCTCCTCACGCGTGATCTGCCATTGGCGGGCGACATTCTCGGCGGTGACGCCCATGTGATAGCCGTTGAAGGCGTCCCACAGGCCGTCCTTGATCATCGTGTCGATGAAGCTGAAGTCGCCCATCTTCACTCCGCTGCGCAAATGCGCGCAGTGCGGCGAGAGGCTCATATTCTCCTGCCCGCCCGCGACCACGATCCCGGCGTCGCCGGTGGCGATCTGCTGCGCGCCGACGGCAATCGCCCGCAAGCCCGAGCCGCAGACCTGGTTCACGGAGAAGGCCGTCGCTGCGGATGGGACGCCGGCCGCGATCGCCGCCTGACGCGCCGGGTTCTGTCCCTCGCCCGCCGTCAGGATCTGACCCATGATCACCTCGTCCACATCGGCAGCCTCGACGCCAGCACGGGCGAGCGCGGCTCGGATGGCGATCTCTCCCAGGGTGTGCGCCGGCACGCTGGATAGCGCTCCGTTGAACGAGCCGACAGGCGTGCGCGCCGCGCCGACGATGACGATCGCTTCCTCTTTCATACCCACTCTCCACTTCCCCAGGGACTTTGCATGCTTTTAACTTAGTAATTCTCTCGCACAATGCCCACGTCCGCGACGTTTCGGCTACCGGCAAAGACTCTGGTGCTGCGCACAAAAAACGTGCTAGTTCTTTCGCAGTTGCGGCATGGATTTGCCTTGGCCGAGGGGCGCCAAGGTTTTTGGAGCAAATGACACGTGGCACGGGACGCGGACCAGGACGGCCGGCCGGTCATAGTCAAGAAATACGCCAACCGCAGGCTCTATAACACCGACACGAGCACCTATGTGACGCTCGAGGACCTCGCCGAGATGGTGAGGTCGGAGCGGGATTTCGTGGTGTTCGACGCCAAGACGGGCGAGGACCTCACCCATGCGGTCCTGACCCAGATCATCGTTGAGCAGGAGAGCCGCGGCACCAACCTCCTGCCCATCCGCTTCCTGCGCCAGCTCATCCGCTTCTACGGCGACAGCATGCAGAGGCTTGTGCCGAGCTATCTCGAATTCAGCCTCGACTCGCTCACCCGCCAGCAGGATGAATACCGCACCCGATTTGCTCATGCCTTCGGCACCACGGCCTTCGACGCCGTGCAGGAGCAGGTGCGCAAGAATTTCGCCACCTTCGAGCGCGCTCTCGGCCTGTTCAGCCCCTTCGCCTCGGTCGATCAAGGCGAGGTCAAGAACGACCACGCGGGCGAGCCGCGGGCGATTGGCCAGCTCGGCGACAACAGCAAGCCGGGCGAGGAGGAGATCGCCGCCCTGAAGGCCGAGCTTTCGGCCATGCAGGAGCGCCTCGAGCAGCTCTCCCGCCGCCAGAGCTAGAAAGTCTCGGTTGCTGTCATAGCCCACTAAAGTGGGTGATGCAGTCAGCGCTGAAGCGCGAAATTCACCAAGCAATTCCTCTGGTTACTGGATGCCCCCTGAGCCTGTCATCGGGCCGGCCAAAGGCCGGACCCGTTGGGGGCATGACGTCGTTCGCGGGCAGAAAAGGCCCTTCAGCCCCTGAACGGCGGATGAATGGGCGGCTCAGATGGGGTTCAGCCCGCCTCCTCTACAAAGGTATCCATGATGCTTCTCGGGGTGGGCTTGAGGGGCAATACCAAGAGGAGGTTCGCCATGACCAGCACCGTTCTTCACCGGGCTCTGACCACCGTCGTTGCCCTGACCCTCGCCGCCACTTGCGCCGGCGCCCCAGCCTTCGCCAAGGACCGCGGCACCAGCAAAGTCGCCAGCAACCAATTCGTCGCCCCCAAGTCGCTCGTCGCTCCGAAGGCGCCCCGCGACAACGGCGGCAATAGCGGCGGGCAGGTCTTCACCACGAAGATCCTGGTGCCCAAGTCCAACCCAGTCCTTCGCGTGACACCCAAGGCCCCCGTGGCCGAGTTCGTGGCCCCCAAGGCCCCGCGCGACAATTCGAATGACAGCCGCATCACCACCGCCAAATTCGTGGCCCCCAAGGCCCCGCGCGGCGATCAGGGCGATCAGACGGTGGTGGCCTCCATCGAGCAGCCGCAGCCCCTGCTGCTCGTCCCTGCGACCTCGACACCGGCCGTCGCCGCCGACCAGGGCTCCCCGGTCCCGGCCGAAGCCTCGACCGACGAGGCCTCGACCCCAGTCGCGGAAAGCCAGACCGCCCCGGTCGCCGCCGACACCACCGACAGCCAGGTCGCCGTCGCCCACCTCCGCGCCGCCCAGCACTATGGGTATGGCTACTATGCCTCGGCCTCTTACCAGGCGAGCGACGAGGGGTATGACGAGACCGATAGCGACAACTCTTACGAGGACAGCGACAGCTCTTATTCGAGCCAGGGTTACGGCGACGACAATTGCAACTAGCCTTCCCGACAGCAAAAGGCCCGGGACCGACCCCCGGGCCTTTTTCGCGTCTTAAGTTCTGGCTCTAGGCCTAAAGGCTAAACTGGCAGGATTTCGGCGCGCGGAGCAGAGGTGAGCTCCGGCGCCCCGAAGAAATAGCCCTGCATATAGGCGATACCCGCATTCTCGAGTAGCCGTGCCGTCTTCTCGTCGGTCACCCACTCGCCCACGGTGGTGATGCCGAAATTCCTTGCAAGCTCGATCAGGGTGCGCACGAACATCTCGTCCTCGGCCTGGTGGCCGAGGTTCTGGATGAAGGAGCCGTCGATCTTGACCATGTCCACGCCGAGCCGCCGCAAGCTGCGGAAGGAGGGGTGGCCGGCGCCGAAATCGTCGAGCGCCACCCGGCAGCCTAGCGCCTTCAGCGCCGCCACGAAGCGGATGGCCCCCTCGAGATTGGAGATGGCGGCGGTCTCGGTGATCTCGACGGTCAGCCGCGAGGTCAAGGCCCGGTCCTTGGCCGTAAAGGCCTCCAGCCCCGCCAGCCACTGGCCGTCGCTGGCGGTCGCCGCCGAGACATTGAGCGCGAGCTTGATATCGGGCGAGGAGCGCAACAGCTCGATGGCCAGCTCAAGCACGCGGTGGTCGACGAGCCTGATCAGCCCGAACTGCTCGGCGACCGGGATGAAATCGCCCGCCACCATGATCGACCCGTCCAGGCGCTGCATGCGGAGCAAGCATTCGTAGAGCTCGGGCTCGCGGCTCTTGGAGGTGACGATTGGCTGCAGCGCCAGCATCAGCCGGCGGTCGTTCAGCGCGCGGACGATCTCATCGGCGATGGGCACGGTGCGCCGCCGCTCGGAGTCGCGGCGCTCGCAAGCCTCGTACAGGGCGAAGTGCTCGCTCGCACGGTTGCGCGCGACGTCGAGCGCCTGCAGGGCGCGGCCGATGGCGGCTTGCCCGTTGGCGGCCTGCTCGGGCAGCAGGATGCCGCCGACCGACACGGTGGTGGCGACGGCCCCCACGCTCGTGTCGATGACGCTGTCGCGTACGGTCGCCATCAGCCGGCGCGCCACCGCATCGGCGCTCTCGCCGGCGCAATCCTGCAGCACGATGCCGAACTTGTTGGACGAGAAGCGGCCGATGCAGTCCTTGCCGCGCAAGGTGCGGCCGAGGCGGCGGCCGATGATGGCGATCACCTCGTCGCCCACGTCGAAGCCATAGGTCTCGTTGATCAGGGTCAAATCGTTGACGGCGGCGAGCAGCAACGCGCCGCTGCGCGGCTGGCGGTTCGAATCGGAGAGGAAGGCGGTGAGCTCCTCGGTCAGACGCGTCCGGTTAAGCTGGCCGGTCAATTCGTCATGGCTGGAAAGATAGAGCAGCCGCTCTTCTTGCGCGCGGCGGTCGTCGATCACCCGCAAGGTGCCTTGCGCGAAACTGGGCCGGAAATCCACCCCGATCCGGCAGACCCCGACATCCTCGACCCAGAGCGCCGCCCTGCCGCGGCGCCCCTCGGGGAGGACGCGATATTGGATGTGGTACTTGACCTCGGTTTCCGGCCCCACATGGGGACCGCCGGTGATCGCGTCGTAGCGCCTGCCGGCATGCTCGGGATCGACGAGGAGGGCGAAGGCGCGGCCGCGCTCAAGCCCGGCGATATCGGCTAGGCCCAGCACCGAGGCGGCATTTCCGGCCCAGACGATCCGGTCGCTCCCAAAATTCCAGCGATAGGCGGTCTCGCGCACGGATTGGAGGATCGCTTCAAGATCGAGCGGCAATTCGAGGTCGAGCGGCGTTTGGTCGGGGTCACCCGCCTCGCCGCTCAGGGCCTCGCGCCCGCGCTGGCCGAAGCCCAACACGCTTCCAGCGCGCGCCTCCCCTTCGGGACGCGGGGCCGCCCGATGCCCACTTGCGGCAAGCTCTTTCGATGATGCACTCAACGCACTGCCCCCTTGACCGACCGGACCACGCGTTTTTGCAACGCTTTTTGGCCCTGTTTATTGGCGGTGAGGCTACGCGAGGAACCCTTAAGAAAGACCAAAGTCATCCGTCCCTGGCTAACACCGGGAGGGGGCATAAACACGTGACAAACGCTTGTTTTCAGGCCCTTTCGCGCGGCTTGGTTGACGAAACCTTGCCGGCCTCGCGTGAAGGGGCCAGCCACGGCGGAAGGGGGGAGCTTCGACCCTAAGGACTGACCGGGGCCGTCAGTTGTCCCCGCCGACGCTATAGTCGCGCCGCGCCGCGCGGATGGTCACCGAGAAGCCGGCGATCACGTCGATCAGGGTGGTCAGCATGATGAGGAAGAACAGCGAGGTCGCCGCCTTGTCCCACACCAGGAACAGGATGATGCAGACGACGAAGACGATCATCGACAGGGCATGATCGACCACCGAGCTGCCGCCGGTGCGCGTCGATTTCAGGATCTCGACGAACAGCACGAACAGCGCGATGGTGAGCAGCGCGTCGCCCACGGTGATCTGCCACACCCCGCCCGAGGGCACGGTGATGGAGAAGCGCGTGAGGGTGAAGTCGCAGCCCGCCGACGCCAGCACCACATAGAGGATCACCACGAAGGTGAGCAGCGGCACCGCCGTCATCCAGCTGTGCCGGTGATGCCGGTGGACCTCCCTCTCCTCGGCCGTCGGTTCCACCATCACCATGGCAGTGCTTGCCTCTCCAACGCCCCGACAGGTGGGCCTTTAAGCCTCTTCCTTGACCGCGATCACCTGGCGCCCGCGATAGCGGCCGGATTTCGGATCGATATGATGCGGCCGGCGGAGCTCGCCCGACTCCTTGTCCACGACATAGGTAGGCGCCGAGAGCGCGTCATGGGCGCGACGGCTGCCGCGCTTCATGCGCGAGGTTTTTCGTTTGGGAACAGCCATGATCGAACCTTAAACAGGGGCCCCCGTGGGCCTTGGCGTTAGCGTGGCCGCTCTTATAGTGGCATTCGGCCAAGCTGGCCAGAGGCGGATTTGCGCCACGCGTCTTACCTCGCCCCGACGCTCATCTTGGAGACAGCACGCAAGCCGCGCGCGGCGCCATCCTCCCCATCCGCAGCTCGATGGCGCGGGCGATACGGGTGAGCCTCGGCCCGGGCTTGCCGGGGTTACGCACCCGCGGGGAGGGCAGCGCCGCGGCAAGCAGCGCCGCCTCGTGGCGGTCGAGCTCGGCCGCGCTTTTGTGGAAGTGATATTGGCTCGCCGCCTCGGCGCCGAACACCCCTGGCCCCCATTGTGCGACGTTGAGATAGACCTCCATCATCCGCTGTTTCGACCAGAACAGCGACATGACATAGGCCATCGGCATCTCCAGCCCTTTGCGGATATAGCTCCGGCTTGTCCACAGAAAGATGTTCTTCGCCGTCTGCATGGGGATGGTGCTTGCGCCGCGCATCTCTCCCCCGTCCCTGTTGGCCTCGGCGATGGCGTCTTTCAGCGCCCCCCAGTCCACGCCCCAATGGTAGCAGAAACGGCCGTCCTCGCCCGCGATCACCGCAAGCGGCAACTCGCCCGAGATGTCCGAAAGCGGCACCCAGTGCCGCTCGATGTGCGTGCCCTTCAGCCGCTCGGCGATCATCACCGTGGTGACCGGCGGGTTGATGAAGCGGAGGATGATGACGAGGAAGACGAACACCTCGAAGAGGATGACCGCCACGACCGCGGCGCGCCGCAGCCAAAGAAGCAGGCCGTGTCGGTGGGAATCGCGCGTGCCCGTCATGGCCCCGTCTAAAGCATGATCCGGAAAAGGGGGAACCGGTTTTCCGATAGGATCATGCGTCAAAAAGAGCATGATCCAACGAAAGGTGAGAAGCGCTGTCGCGTTTCGACCTGATGCGATAGCGCTCTAGCATGGCGCGGCCTTGTACCGCCCCCGGTTGCCGCCGCAAGCAACGTGGTATTAGGGTCGCGTCCAAATCCTTGCGGCAGAGAGCCGCTTCCTTCTCCCACACACGCGCGCCGTTCATGTCCTTCGCCTCCGAGCTCGAACATATCGCCGCCCTGGTCGAGGCCCGCCTCGATCAGCTGCTTAAGCCGGAGCCGGCAGGCGGCACTAGGGCCAACGAGCTTGCCCAAGCCATGCGCTATGCGGTGCTGGGTGGGGGCAAGCGCCTCAGACCCTTCCTGCTCATCAATTCGGCCCGACTGTTCGGCGTGCCGGAGGCGGCCTCGCTCGACGCCGCGGCAGCTCTGGAATGCGTGCATTGCTATTCGCTGGTGCATGACGATCTGCCGGCCATGGACGACGATTCCCTGCGCCGCGGCCTGCCCACTGCCCATATTGCCTTTGGCGAGGCGACCGCGATCCTTGCCGGCGATGCGCTTCTGACGTTTGCCTTCGAGATCCTGAGCGGCGACGGGGCCCATCCCGACCCGGCCGTGCGGGTCACCCTCATCGGCCTTCTCGCCAAGGCCAGCGGCTGGCGAGGCATGGCTTTGGGGCAGGCGCTCGACCTTGCGGCCGAGCGGCAGCCCTTCACCGCGGCCGACATCGCCTTCATGCAAGCGATGAAGACCGGCGCGCTGTTCCAATTTGCCTGCGACGCCGGTGCGGTGCTGGGG
Organism: Hyphomicrobiales bacterium; assembly: GCA_003135455.1. Lineage (GTDB taxonomy): Bacteria > Pseudomonadota > Alphaproteobacteria > Rhizobiales > Methyloligellaceae > Methyloceanibacter. The sequence goes on from PLBV01000089.1 coordinate 8,083, forward strand.
CGTGCGGATGGCGAGGCCAGAGCCCAGCTTGCGGCCTATGCCACGGCGCTGGGGCAGGCCTTCCAGCTCGCCGACGATCTGCTCGACGAGGAGGGCAGCGCCGAGGCGCTGGGCAAGGCGGTGGCCAAGGACGCCCATCGCGGCAAGGCGACGCTGGTGGCCTTGCTCGGGGTCGGGGGCGCCAAAGCGCGCCTCGCGGCGCTGGTGGACGAGGCGGACAAAGCCCTTGCGCCGTTCGGAGAGAATGCCGAGATGCTCAAGGAAACCGCCCGCTTCATTGCCCAACGCCGCGCTTGAGACCATGAACAGATCTGGATCGGATAGGACGATGCCTGCCAACCGCCACCCCGATCGCCGCAAGCTAGCGCGCGCCGTACGGCTGCTCAAGGCGCGCTGGCGGCTGTTTCTGTCGGCCCTGGTCGGCCTCCTCGTCATCATCGCCCTGCCTGGCGATTGGCGGCTGGTCACACGCATGCTGATCGGCTGGGATGTCGGCGTCGGCCTTTACATTCTGCTCTGCGCCTGGATGTTCAGCCGTTGCGATCGGGACCACATCCGCCGCCAGTCGGTGCTGCAGGACGAGGGGCGCTACGCCATTCCGGTGCTGACCGTGATCGCCGCGCTGGCGAGCCTCGCGGCCATCCTGATCGAGCTCCGCACCGCGACTGGCAGCGCGACGCATGAGCCGCTCATTCTGGCCCTTGCCGGCATCACCATCCTGTTCTCCTGGAGCTTCATCCACACCATCTTCGCGCTCCACTATGCGCATGAGTACTATACCGAGCGCCGCGGCCTGGGCCACGGGCTGGAGTTCCCCGGCGGCGAGAAGCCGGGCTATTGGGATTTCGTCTATTTCTCCCTCGTCATCGGCATGACGTCGCAGGTATCGGACGTGGCGGTGAGCTCGAGCACCATCCGCCAGACCGTCGCCGCGCATGGCTTCGTGTCCTTCGTGTTCAACGTCGCCCTGCTGGCGCTGACCATCAACATCGCGGCGAGCGCGATGTGAGCCTCGATCAAAGTTTGCAGGCGCCAGGGGCGGCGGGGTGCATGAGGAACCGCTGGTGCTCGGGGTTTTGCGGCAGAATCTGAACGAAGCCTTGCGGATTGGACGGCGGCACGACCTCCAAGCCTTCGCCGGCAGCGGTGAGCGCAAGCTCCATGTCGTTGCCTGAGGGCTTCAGCCAGAAATTCCCTTGGGCAGGGTCTTTGGCCAAGCAATGCAGCCGCGCTCCCGCCTGGCGACAGTGGGCGCCGCTGAAATTGGTGTGGACCTCCGGCTTGTCGCGGACCTTGAGCTGAACCCGCGCCAGATATTTGTCCGGCCCGGCATCAGGGCGCGGCATGATCAAGACGCCGATTGCGATGACGTCTTGCGCTCTATGCTCAGCGAGGTGATCGGCGTCGTAGATGCGCGTCCAGCAGCCGAGCCACGCATCCTTGGTCTCGCCCGCGGCCGCGCTCATGAAGCAAACGAGAAGCCCGACCACACACGGTGCGACCCGCATCGGAGCCTACTCCGCCGCGTCTCGTCCGATCGCGCTCTGCCCGAACCGCCGCTCGATATAGTCGATGACCATGACCTTGAAGTCCGCAGCGACCGTGGCCCCTCGCAAGGTGACGGACTTCTTGCCGTCGATGAACACCGGTGCGGCCGGCGCCTCGCCGGTGCCGGGCAGCGAGATGCCGATATCGGCGTGCTTGGACTCTCCCGGCCCATTGACGATGCAGCCCATCACAGCCACAGTCATGGTCTCGACCCCCGGATAGCGGCGTTTCCAGTCCGGCATCGAGACCTGGATGAAGTCCTGGATGTCGCGGGCGAGCTCCTGGAAGGTCGTGGACGTGGTGCGCCCGCAGCCGGGACAGGCCGCGACCAGCGGCACGAAGCTGCGGAAGCCCATGCTCTGCAACAGTTCCTGCGCCACCTTCACCTCCAGCGTGCGGTCGCCGCCGGGCTCGGGCGTGAGCGAGACGCGGATAGTGTCGCCGATGCCTTGCTGCAGCAGCACGGCGAGCGCGGCGGAGGAGGCGACGATGCCCTTCGATCCCATGCCCGCCTCGGTCAGCCCGAGATGCAGCGCTAAGTGCGAGCGCGCGGCGAGCATGGCGTAGACGGCCACGAGATCCTGCACGGCGCTGACCTTGGCCGACAGCACGATGCGGTCGGGACCGAGCCCCAGCTCGTTTGCCCGCTCAGCGCTCAGCAGCGCGGACTGCACCAGCGCCTCATGCATCACGGCGCGCGCGTCCTTGGGCTCGGGCGCCTTCGCATTCTCGTCCATCAGCCGCGTCAGCAGGTCCTGGTCGAGGCTGCCCCAATTGACGCCGATGCGGACCGCCTTGCCGTGGCGGAGCGCGATATCGATGATGGCGGAGAATTGCCGGTCGCGCTTGTCCTTGAAGCCGACATTGCCGGGATTGATGCGGTATTTGGCGAGCGCCTCGGCACAAGCCGGATACTCGGCGAGCAACGTGTGGCCATTATAGTGGAAGTCGCCGATGAGCGGCGTGTCCACCCCTCGCGCCAGCAAGCGGTCGCGGATATGCGGCACGGCGGCGGCGGCTTCCGCCCGGTCCACCGTGATGCGCACGAGCTCAGAGCCGGCGCGGGCCAAGGCGGCCACCTGCGCCACCGTCGCCTCCACATCGGCGGTGTCGGTATTGGTCATNNCGGCGTCGCTGACCAACGCCGCCGGGGTGGTCGCGCCTTCCGCGCGACCCTCGAAGGAGGCTATCTCCGGGCTCCCGCTCCCCCCTTGAGGGGGAGCACGCTCGCCTCTTGGCGAGCGGAGGGCGGGGTTACTCGCAAACGAGAAAGCTTTGGGCTTACCCCCTCCCTACCCTCAAGGGGGGAGGGGGAGTCCGGGTCTAAGGTCGTGCGAAGACGACTAACGTGCGAAGTCTACGACGACAGCGCCGCGGTGAGCGTCTCGATATTGTT
>PLBV01000063.1 GCA_003135455.1 Hyphomicrobiales bacterium
CACCACATGGTCTATGAGGTGGTCGACAACGCCATCGACGAGGCCTTGGCCGGCTTCGCTGACGAGCTTTCAGTGGTCCTCAACGCCGACGGCTCGGTCACGGTTGACGACAATGGCCGTGGCATCCCCACCGAGATCCACAAGGGCGAAGGCGTCTCGGCGGCGGAAGTGATCATGACCCAGCTGCACGCCGGCGGGAAGTTCGACCAGAACTCCTACAAGGTGTCGGGTGGCCTGCACGGGGTGGGCGTGTCGGTGGTCAATGCGCTGTCGTCGAAGCTCGAGCTCACCATCTGGCGCGCCGGCAACGCGTATTTCATGCGCTTTGCCGACGGCGTGCCCGAGGCGCCGCTGGCCGAGATCGGATCGGCGGAAGGCAAGACCGGCACGCGCATCAATTTTGTGCCTTCGCCTAAGACATTCACCATGGTGGAGTTCGACTATGCCACGCTCGAGCACCGCCTGCGCGAGCTCGCTTTCCTGAATTCCGGCGTGCACATCGTGCTCTCCGACCATCGCGGGGTCGAGCCCAAGATCGAGGAGATGCTCTATGACGGGGGCTTGCGCGCTTTCGTGCGCTACCTCGACCGCACCAAGCATCCGCTGATCCCCGAGCCCATCATGGTGGCGAAGGAGCAGGACAGCGTCTTGGTCGAGGCGGCCTTGTGGTGGAACGACAGCTACCACGAGAACGTGCTCTGCTTCACCAACAACATCCCCCAGCGCGACGGCGGCACGCATCTGGCGGGCTTCCGCGCCGCGCTCACCCGCACCGTCAACACCTACGCCGCGGAGTCCGGCATCGCCAAGAAGGAGAAGGTGACGCTGACCGGCGACGATGCCCGTGAAGGGCTCTCCTGCGTGCTGTCGATCAAGGTGGCGGACCCGAAGTTCTCCAGCCAAACCAAGGACAAGCTCGTCTCCTCCGAGGTGCGCCCGGTGGTCGAGGGGGTGATGGCGGAAGCGCTGTCGCAATGGTTCGAGGAGAACCCGGGCGAGGCCCGAATCATCGTGCAGAAGATCGTGGAGGCGGCCGCCGCCCGCGAGGCGGCGCGCAAAGCTCGCGAGCTCACCCGCCGCAAGGGCGCACTCGACATGGCCTCGCTGCCTGGCAAGCTTGCCGACTGCCAGGAGCGCGATCCCGCCAAGTGCGAGCTGTTCCTGGTCGAGGGCGATTCCGCCGGCGGCAGCGCCAAGCAGGCGCGCGACCGCGCCTTCCAGGCGGTGCTCCCCTTGCGGGGCAAGATCCTCAATGTCGAGCGGGCGCGTTTCGACAAGATGCTGGGAAGCCAGGAGATCGGCACCCTGATCACGGCGCTCGGCACCGGCATCGGCCGCGACGATTTCGACCTCGCCAAGCTCCGCTACCACCGGGTCATCATCATGACCGACGCCGATGTGGACGGCGCCCATATCCGCACGCTGCTCCTCACCTTCTTTTACCGGCAGATGCCGGAGCTCGTGCAGGCGGGTCACCTCTACATCGCCCAGCCTCCCCTCTACAAGGTGAAGCGGGGCCAGTCGGAGCGCTATCTCAAGGACGAGAAGGCGCTCCAGGACTATCTCATCGGTGAGGGGCTGGAGGACGCCGTGCTCATCACCGGCGACAGCGCCGAGCGTGGCGGCGGTGACTTGCGCGACATCGTGGAGACCGCGCGCAAGATCGCATCCATCCTGAAAGGGCTGCATAGCCGCTACCCGCGCTTCATCGTCGAGCAGGCGGCCATCGCCGGCGTGCTCAACCCGAAGATCCTCAAGGATGCGGAGCAGGCGCACGGGGCCGCCGCCTATATCGCCAAGCGGCTGGACGCACTCGCCGAGGAGACCGAGCGCGGCTGGCACAGCGAGGCGCTTGCAGGGGGCGGCTTGCGCTTCTGGCGCGAGCTCAGGGGGGTGATGGAGTCGCATCTGATCGACGGACCGTTCATCGCCTCGGCCGACGCCATGAAGCTCGACCAGTATGCCCCGCATCTGCAGGAAGTCTACGCCAAGCCCGCTACGCTCAGGCGCAAGGACCTGACGACCGTCGTGCATAGCCCGAGCGAGCTGCTCGACGCCGTGATGACCGTGGGACGCAAGGGCGTGTCGCTGCAGCGCTACAAAGGCTTGGGCGAGATGAACCCGGACCAGCTCTGGGAAACCACGCTCGACCTCGGCAGCCGCACCATCCTGCAGGTGAAGGTGGGCGAGCTCGACGAGGCGGACGAGATCTTCTCGAGGCTCATGGGCGACGTGGTGGAGCCGAGGCGCGAGTTCATCCAGGCCAACGCGCTGCAGGTCGCCAATTTGGACGTATGAGGAAGCACATGCTGCGGGACAGCCGTGATATCGTGCGGCGTCTTAAGCAGGATGGTTTCGAGCTTGTATCCGTGCGCGGCTCGCACCATAAGTTCCTGAACGTGGAGACGCGCCGGATTGTCATTGTTCCCCATCCCCGACGCGATTTGCCGAGGGAACGGTGAGATCAATTTACGCTCAAGCCGGATGGGAGCGAGATTGAGGCAGTCAGTGTTGCACTACATAGCGGTCATTCACAAAGAGCCGGGCTCGATCTACGGCGTCTCTTTTCCTGACGTGCCGGGCGTGATCGCGGCTGCCGATAGTCTCGATGCGGCTCTGCCGGAGGCGGCTGAGGCTCTGGCATATGCGGCGGAGGATTGGGAGCAGTTGACCGGCGCGCCGCTTCCCCGGCCGCGCAGCCTCGACGCGCTGCAGGCCGACGCCGAATTTGCGGCCATTGCCGAGAAGGGCGTGCTGGCAGTCGTCCCGCTCGCTGCCCATGTGGGCGAAGCCGCCTGAAGCGCCGCGCGCTGCACCCCTCCACCACCCCCCGTCCGGTGCCTCAATCCTTTAACTCTGTGTCAATCCGGAACGCTTAGGCTCATGCCAAGGTGCGGGGCTCAAAGCCGCCGCAGGCTCGCGTCCTCGGGCTGGATGGGCCTTCGAACTCCATGGCTATGCGGCGGAACGGAAGGCCCCGAGGCAAAGGGGGGGAGCGCGTCGAGCCGCATTTCGGCGACCGGCGCCCGAAGGGCAGTCGCAAGGCACTTAAGGGGGCCAAGCGCAGCCGGCACCCGATCTTGCGCTTCTTCCTGCTGGTGGGCCTGTGGGCCGCGCTCCTGCTCGGCGCCACGGTCGCCTATTTCACCGCGCGCCTGCCCGATCCCATCCTCGCCACGCTCGACGACCGGCCGCCCAACCTCACGATCCTGGCTTCCGACGGCACCGTGCTCGCCGAGCGCGGCCTGCGCCGCGGCCATGTGCGCCTCGACAAGCTACCGCCTTATCTCGCCCGCGCCGTGATCGCCACGGAGGACCGGCGCTTCTACCATCATTTCGGCGTCGACCCGCTTGGGCTCGTCCGCGCTAGCATCCGCAATGCGGAAGCAGGCTCCGTGGTCGAGGGTGGCTCGACCATCACCCAGCAGCTCGCCAAGAACCTGTTCCTGAAGCCCGACCGCACCATCACGCGCAAGCTGGAAGAGGTGATCTATGCCATCTGGCTCGAGCACCGCTTCTCCAAGGACGAGATCCTGGAGCTCTACCTCAACCGCGTCTATTTCGGTGGCGGCACCTACGGGGTGGAGGCCGCCGCGCGGCACTATTTCGGCAAGTCGGCCCGCTTCGTCACGCTGTCGCAGGCGGCCATGCTCGCAGGCCTGCTCAAGGCGCCGTCGCGCTATGCCCCGACGCGCAACGCCAAGCTCGCCACCGCCCGCATCGACGAGGTGCTGGGCAACATGGTCGAGGCAGGCTACCTCACCGCCGCCGACGCGCGCGAGGCGAGATTGCAGCCGCTCAAGCTTCGCGCCGTGGGCGACGAGACCGGCTATCCTTACGCCGTCGACTGGGTGGCGGAGCTTTTGCCGGGCTGCGTGGAGGGGGAGGCCGACGACGACCTGATCGTCGACACCACCATCGACGCAGGCCTGCAGCGCGCCGCGCAGAAGACGCTGCGGCAGGAACTCGACGGCGAAGGGGCCACCCTCGCAGCAGGCGAAGGCGCCGTGGTGGTGCTCGATCCTTCCGGCGCGGTCAAGGCGCTGGTCGGCGGCCGCTCCTATGCCACGAGCCCCTTCGACCGGGCGGTGAAATCGGAAAGGCAGCCGGGCTCGGCCTTCAAGCCGTTCGTCTATCTCACGGCGCTGGAAAGCGGATACACGCCCGACTCGGTCGCCTATGACACGCCGGTCTCCATGGAAGGCTGGTCGCCCAAGAACCATTCCGGCACCTATCGGGGCGAGGTGACGCTGCGCGACAGCCTGGCCGAGAGCATCAACACGGTGGCGGTCAAGCTCGCCGCCGATGTGGGCCGCTGGCGCGTCATCCGCACGGCGCGGCGGCTCGGCATTCATTCGGAGCTGCGCGACCAGCCGTCGCTTGCGCTCGGCACCTCGGAGGTCACCCTGCTCGAATTGACCTCCGCTTACGCGCCCTTTGCCAATGGCGGCCGGGGCGTGGTGCCGCACATCATCACCCAGGTGCGCAACGGCGACGGCAAGGTGATCTACGCGCGCAAGGGCTCAGGCCTCGGCCAGGTGGTGGCGCTTGGCTATGTCGGCGCCATGAACGACATGCTGACTGCCACCGTCGCCTACGGCACCGGCAAGCAGGCAGCCATCCCCGATCAGGTCGCCGCCGGCAAGACGGGCACGAGCCAGGATTCGCGCGACGCCTGGTTTGTCGGCTACACCGCCCAATACGTGGCGGGCGTCTGGATCGGCAATGATGACAATTCCAAGATGCGCAACGTGACCGGCGGCAGCATGCCCGCCAAGGTCTGGCACGACATCATGCTCTATGCCCATCAGGGCAAGGCGTCGCTGCCGCTGCCGGGTATCGGCGGGTCGGCGCCCGAAGACGCCACGGCGGGGCTGCCGTCAAGCACGCCCTCGGCCAGGGCCGACCAGGACCAGCCGTTCTACCGCCGCTTCTTCGGCATCCTGTCCGGCGGGTAGAGCTAAAGCTCAAGTTTCCGCTTGTCAGAATCCGGCTACTTAGGCGCGCGCTTGGCGAGGATGCGCTGCAGCGTACGGCGATGCATGTTGAGCCGCCGCGCCGTCTCCGAGACATTGCGGTTGCAGAGCTCATAGACCCTCTGGATGTGCTCCCAACGCACCCGGTCCGCCGACATCGGGTTCTCCGGCGGCGGTGCCTTGCTGTCTGAGGGAGCCACCAGCGCGTGATAGACATCATCGGCATCTGCCGGCTTGGCGAGATAGTCGACGGCGCCGAGCTTCACCGCGGTGACGGCGGTGGCGATATTGCCATAGCCGGTGAGCACCACGGCACGCGCCTCGGGCCGCACGTCCTTCAATGCGGCGATGACGTCGATGCCGCTGCCGTCTTCGAGACGCATATCCACCACGGCGAAGGCGGGCGGGCGGCGTCTGAGCGAGATGAGCCCGTCCTCTACGGTGGGCGCCGTCTCGACCTCGAAGCCGCGCGTCTCCATGGCACGCGCGAGCCGCGCGAGGAAGGCACGGTCGTCGTCGACGATCAAAAGCGTGTTGTCCTGTGGCAAGGGCCAGGCTTGTTGAGCTTCCATGGTTGAGCTCTCCTCTAGCGTTCGAGTTCGCCCGGGTCCCAAGGTTACCCTCCCATCAGGGTTAAGTGTTTTTCATCTTTTCGCAGGGTTTGCGCCTCTAGACCTATGCCTTCTCCTTGGTCCGCGCAAGAAAGATCAGGAAAGACAGGTAAGATTGCGCAAGCCAGATCAAAGCAGGCCAAGGACGATCAAGAAAGATTGAAGCGCGTCGCGAGCATTGGCTCAATTGACCGGCTCGGCCCGCCGCTCCGCCGGCTCCCAACTCTGCTCGAATTTGGCCCGCGGCCAGACCACCGCAACCATGGCACCCGCCGCCGGCGCCACGCGGTTGGCGAGCTCGATCCGCGCGCCCGAGCGTTCCAGCAGGGTCTTGGCGATGAAGAAGCCGAGCCCCATGCCGACATGCGCCTCGGGCTCGTCATCGCCGGAGCTGTGGCCAGGCCGCGTGGTGATGAAAGGCTCGCCGAGCTGCTCCAGCACGTGCGGGGGGAACCCGGCACCGTCATCGGCAATGACGATCTTCACCGCATCGGCCGACCAATTCGCCTGCACCTCGACCTTGCTCGCCGCGAAATCGATGGCGTTCTCCACGAGATTGCCGAGCCCATACATCACGCCAGGATTGCGCTGCATCACCGGCTCCGGTGCCGGAGCCTTCCCCGGCGCTGGCTCCGCCACCACCTCGATCGGCACGGCGACCAGGCGGTGAGGCGACACGACCTCCTCGATGAGGTGGCTCAAGGTGAGGCGCGACACGATGAAGTCCTGCTGCTCGCCGCGCCCCGCAAGCTCATACAGGATCTTGCGGCAGCGCTCGACTTCGGTCCTGAGCAGCAGCAGGTCGTCGTAATGGGCGTCGGCGGGCTTGGCGTCGCGTAGCAGCTCCTTGGTGACCACGGCGATGGTGGCGAGCGGGGTGCCGAGGCCGTGCGCCGCCGCGGCGGCAAGCCCGTCAAGGGCGGACAGCTTCTGCTCCCGCGCCAGCACCATCTCGGCGGCAGCCAAGGCCTCGGCCATGCGGCGGGCCTCCTCGGCTGTGCGCCAGGAGTAGAAGCCGATGAACAGGATGCCGGACACCACCGCCGCCCACACGCCCATGACATAAGGGTAGGGAAGCGAGAGCTTGGCATGGTGGAACCAGGGCAAAGGATGGTGGAAGTCGGTGAGCACGGTGGCGGCGATGATGGCGAGGCCGCCCAGCGCCACCGTGATCCGGGGCGGCAGGGTGGAGGCCGACACCGTCACCGGCGCGATCAGCAGGAAGGCGAAGGGGTTCTCCAGCCCGCCGGTGAGATAGAGCAGGCCGGCGAGCTGCAGCACGTCGTAGCCCAGCATGATAAAGGCGTAGTGGCTCTGTAGGCGCTGGCTCGCCGGGTAGCGGATGCGCAGCGCCACATTGAGCCACGCCGACAGCGAGATCACGGCAAGGCAGCCGCCGATCGGCAAATCGATGCCCAGGATCCAATAGGCGCCGATCACGGTCACGCTTTGGCCGAGAACGGCAAGCCAGCGCAGCCGGACGATGGTCTGGAGTCTCAGCCTGCTCTCGCCGCGCCCGAGCCATTCCGGCATCGCGGGCCTAGCACCGGTTTGACTATTATCCACGGCGGTCATAGCTGAAGCTTACCACGGCTGAAGCGGCCACAATTCGGACAACGCCGACAAGCAGGCAAAGCGATGCGTGACAACCTAGCCAAGTGCGGCAGCGAAGGCTTAAGCGGGGAGGCCGCCGCGGCTTTTCCCGTGGCCGTGCGCGACCTCACCAAGGTGTATGGCGCCGTCACCGCCGTGGATCGCATCAGCTTCGTCATCGAGCCCGGAACCACCGTGGCGCTGCTCGGCGGCAATGGCGCGGGCAAGACCACGACCATCTCCATGCTGCTTGGCCTCGTGGTGCCGACTGCCGGCGAGGTGCGCGTGTTCGGTGCCGATGTGAGCCGCGATCGCTATCAGGTGGCGCACCGGATGAACTTCCAGAGCCCTTATGTGGACATGCCCATGCGGCTCACCGTGCGGCAGAACCTGACCGTCTATGCCGGCCTTTACGGCATCGCCAATGTGACGGAGCGCGTCGCCTATATTGCCGGCGACCTGCAGATCACCGCACTGCTCGACCGCCGGACGGGGAAGCTGTCGGCCGGCCAGAAGACGCGGGTCGGTCTGGCCAAGGCGCTGCTCAATGCGCCGGAGCTGTTGCTGCTGGACGAGCCCACCGCCTCGCTCGACCCCGACACCGCCGACTGGATCCGCCAGAAGCTGCAGGCCTATGGGCGGGAGAGAGGCGCCACCATCCTGCTCGCCTCCCACAACATGGCCGAGGTTGAGCGCTTGGCCCACCGCGTCATCGTGCTGGAGGCCGGGCGCATCGTCGAGGATGGCCCGCCCAAGCAGCTGCTCAAGGCCTATGGGCGCCAGACGCTCGAGGAGGTGTTCCTGCAGATCGCCCGCCGGAACGACATGGGCCGCCACGCTGCCGCGATCGCGGCGGTGGAGACCGGGACGGAGCCCCCGCCATGACCGCAATCGTGCTTCCCGTGATCGGCGATCCTGGCGGCATGGAGGCGAGCCTCAGGCGCATCGGCGCGCTTGTCCGCCGCTACCTCTATCTCATCAAGAGCTCATGGCTGAGGTCGCTGGAGATCGTGTACTGGCCCTTCCTGCAAATGGTGATGTGGGGGTTCCTGCAGCGCTATCTGGCGAACAGCACCGGCGCCATCGCCGGAGGCCTCCTGATCGGCGCGGTGCTGTTGTGGGACATCCAGTTCAGGAGCCAGATCGGGTTCTCCGTGGGCTTCCTTGAAGAAATGTGGTCGCGCAATCTCGGCCAGCTGCTCACGAGCCCGCTCCGCCCCAACGAGCTGGTCGCGGCCTTGAGCATAATGAGCCTGATGCGGCTCGCCATCGCCATGGTGCCGGTGACGGCCGCGGCCTACCTGTTCTTCGGCTTCAATCTGTTTGGCCTAGGGGCGGTGCTCGCCGCCTTCTTTGCCGTGCTGGTGCTCACCGGCTGGGCGCTCGCTCTGTTCTCCTCGGGCATCATCCTGCGCTATGGGCTGGGCGCGGAAGAGCTGTCCTGGTCCTTGGGCTTCATCCTGTTGCCCTTGGCTTGCGTCTATTATCCGGTGGCAGTGCTGCCGGGCTGGCTGCAGCCAATTGCCCTTGCGCTACCCTCCACCCACGTCTTCGAGGGCATGCGCTCGATCCTCCTGCACAACACCTTCGACGCCGGAGAGCTGGTTTGGGCGCTCGCGCTCAATGCCGTCTATCTGCTCGCGGCCTATGCGTCCTTCCGCTACTTTCTGCGCAGCGCCCGGGTCAATGGCGCGCTGTTGCAGCTCGGCGAATAGATGCGCCGCAGCCTCCTCATCGTCATCCTGGGCGGATTCCTGTTGGGCGCGCTGGTTGCGCTCGCGCTGATCGTCAATGGGCCCGCCGGGCCGCGCGTGCAGACCTCCGGCACGGCGCTGATCGGTGGTCCCTTCACCCTCACCGACCAGACCGGCAAGACCGTCACCGACCGCGACTTCGCCGGCCGCTACAAGCTCGTCTTTTTCGGTTTCACCCATTGCCCCGACATCTGCCCTGCCGAGCTGCAGGTGATGCAAGCGGCGCTCGATGCGCTCGGCGACAAGGCCGACAAGGTCGTGCCCATCTTCATCAGCCTCGACCCTGAGCGGGACACGCCCCAGGTGATCGGCGACTATGTGAAGAACTTCGGGCCGCGATTCGTGGGCCTCACCGGCTCACCCGAGTCGGTCGCCGCCGCCGCCAAGGCGTATCGGGTCGTCTACGCCAAAGTCGACGACAAGGCCTCCGCCAATGGCTACAGCGTCGACCATTCGGCGCTCGTCTATCTCATGAGCCCCGAAGGCGAATACCTCACCCACTTCGCCTATGGCACGAGCGCCGCGACCATGGCGGAAACCATACGGCGCTACCTTTAGCCGCGCGGCCGATCCGCTCCCGCGGCCTTTTGTCATTGCACCGCAACATAGAATCACCATTTCAGTTTGCGATGCAGCATCAAGCCAGGCATCATCAGCGCAAGTGCGCAGAGGTCGGTCAATGCTTTATCATTTGTACGAGCTGAACCAGGCGGCGCTGAGCCCTGCCCGGGCCGGGGCGGACGCCTGTCGGCTACTGTTCCGCAACCCGTTCAATCCCGCCTCCTACACCCCCGTCGGCCGCGGGGCCGCTGCCGCCCTCGAGCTGTTCGAGCGCACGACGCGGCGCTACCGCAAGCCCCGCTGGGGCATCGACACCACCTCAGTGGAAGGCCGCGAGGTCGGCGTGCGGGAGCGCACGCTTCTCACTAAGCCCTTCGGCAGGCTCATCCATTTCGAGCGTGACGTCTCTGAAGCGCGCCGCCGGCGCGACCCCAAGGTCCTGATCGTGGCGCCCATGGCCGGGCATTTCCCGACGCTTCTGCGCGGCACCGTGCGCGACATGCTCCCCGACCACGAGGTCTATGTCACCGAATGGCGGGATGCGCGCCGCGTGCCGCGCGCCGAGGGGCCCTTCGACCTCGACGACTATATCGACTATCTCACGGAGTTCTTTCGCTTTTTCCGGGGCGACGTGCATGTCATGGCGGTCTGCCAGCCAACCGTTCCGGTGTTCGCGGCCATCTCGCTGATGGAGGCCAAGGGGGACCCCTTCGTGCCCCATTCCATGATCCTGATGGCCGGGCCGATCGACGCGCGGGAAAGCCCGACCGAGGTCAACCGCTTCGCCACCGCCCGCACCCTCAATTGGTTCGAGCGCAACGTCATCACCCCAGTTCCATGGCCGCATCCGGGCGTGATGCGCCTGGTCTACCCTGGGTTTCTGCAGCTCAGCGGCTTCATGGGAATGAATCTCGATCGTCATCTGACGGCGCATCGCGATCTTTTCCACAATCTGATCCGTGGCGACGGCGATTCGGCCGACAAGCATCGCGAGTTCTATGACGAGTTCCTTGCGGTCATGGATCTTACCGCCGAATATTACTTGCAGACCATCGATACCGTCTTCCTTAAGCACGCTCTCCCCAAGGGCGAGATGCTGCATCGCGGCGTCACCATCGACCCAAGCAAGGTTCGCCGCGTGGCGCTGATGACCGTGGAAGGCGAGAAGGACGATATTACCGGGCTCGGCCAGACGCATGCTGCACAAAGTTTGTGCAAAAACCTGCCGGCACCCTTGCGCCTGCGCTACACCCAGGACGGCGTCGGCCATTACGGCGTTTTCAACGGCTCCCGCTTCCGCACGGAAATAGCGCCGAAAATCCGCGCTTTCGTAAGTGCGCACCAGCGCCGCAAGGGGCTCCTGGCCAGGGCCTTCGACAGCCTCACGGCTCCAACAAAAAGCTAGAGCGCTCTCGCGATTCAACCTGATCGATAGCGCTCTAGGCAGCGTCCCCCCTCGTCGCCTGTGTTAAGGTGGCTGCCGCCGATTCGGGGTATTCGGCGACGCGGTAGGGAGTCTGTCATGCTTAAGCGGCTGAAGCCTGGCCGAGGGGAGGCGCTTGAGGTCAAGATCAAAGGTCTTGGCATCCCCATTGTGCTTCGGCGCAGCGCCCGCGCTCGCCGCTTCAGCCTGCAGGTAAGCGAGGCGCGCCGCGGCGCCGTTCTCACCATGCCGGTCTATTCCAGCTTCACCGACGCCGACGAGTTCCTGTCGCGCCATCTCGGTTGGCTGAAGGAGCGCGTCGCGGGGCTAGCCGAGCCTGTCCCCTTCAGCCATGGGGCCATCGTGCCGCTCAGGGGTTACGCCCATGTGCTCCACTTCGCAGGCTTGGTGCGGCGGCGCGGGGTGGTGTGGATCGAGGCGGCCGAGGACGCCATGGCAGCACCTGCCTGGCCGGAAGGGGCCCGCGTGTCGATGCGTCGGCTGCCGCGTCTCCAGGTCGCGGGCGAGGAGGAGCACGCGCCGCGGCGGCTGCTCGATTGGCTGAAGCGCCAGGCGCATCTCGACCTTAATGCGCGGGTGAGCCTGCATGCCAAGCGGCTGGATCTCGTGCCCAAGCGCCTCTTCGTGCGCGATCAGACCACGCGCTGGGGCTCGTGCTCGACGAGCGGGGCGCTATCCTTCTCCTGGCGGCTGGTGCTGGCGCCGCCNNGTGCTCGACTACCTCGCCGCGCACGAGGTCGTTCATCTTGCGCATATGAATCACGGGCCGCGCTTCTGGGCGCTGGTCGAGCGTTCCATGCCGCGCTACGAGGACGCCCGCAGCTGGCTGCGCAAGCACGGCGCGAGCCTGCACCGCTACGGCGCCGAGGGCATGCTGCCCTCCTCGCCCGGACGCTCGCCCAAGCGCAGCATCGAGTAGCCCGGCTTCTTTCCTCTTCGGCCGGGGCCTTGGGCTGCCCGACGACCCAACGGGTCATGAGCGGGGTCGCCGTGGGCGACGTCTAGCCCGGTCCTTGCAACTCCCCTCCCCACCGTCCCGCAATGGGACGGCGCGAGGAGACAGCGGCATGGAGCTCGACCAGCGGCGATTGGCGTGGGTCGATTACGCCAAGGGGTTCTGCATCGTCTNNACGCCAAGGGCTTCTGCATCATCATGGTGGTGATGATGCATTCCACGCTCGGCGTCGAGGACGCTGCCGGCGCCACAAGCTGGATGGGCGCCTTCGTCGCCTTCGCCAAGCCTCCGCATGCCCGACTTCTTCCTCATCTCCGGGCTGTTCCTCTCCCGAGCCATCGACCGCGACTGGCACGACTATCTCGACCGCAAGGTCTGGCAGCTCGCTCCTTACGTGTTCGCCTTTGCCGCAACCGTCATCGCCCATAGACGGGGCGCCGCCCGGTTCCTGCTCGGCTGGGCGCTGTTCGAGGCGCTGATGGTGATGAGCGGCACTTCGGGTGTGCCGGTCGTCGGCCTCGGTTTGGGCTTTCTCGGCGCGGGCGCGGTGGTGGCGCTGGCGGCGCTCCTCTCCACGCGGGACTGGGCGCATCCCATCCGCTATGCCGGTGAGAATTCGATCGTCGTCTATCTCGCCTTCTTCCTGCCCATGGCGACCACGCGGACGGCGCTGCTCGCATTCGCGCCCAATCTCGATCTCGGGGTGACGGCACTGATCGTGACGGCGGTCGCCGCCATCACGCCGCTCATCTTCTTCGCCCTGGTGAAGAACAGCTCGCTCGGCTTTCTCTTCAAGCGGCCCGCCTGGGCGCGGTCGGAGCCCGTGCGCCGGCCGCGAGGCCAGCTCCTGGCAGCGGGTTAGGACCCTCTCGGTCCACCCTTTGCCCGCTCCTTGAGGGGCCATGCTCATAGTCGGGAAAGCAAGCACCCCACCTGCGCCAATGCGTGACTTGACGGGGGCCAGCATTGGCTTAGGTATGCCTTAAATTCAGGAAAGGCAGGTGCGCCATGGACAAGAAGAAGGTCCTCGTTCTCGGCGGCGGCTTCGGCGGCGTCTTCGCGGCGAAGGAGCTGGCGCGGCGCGGGCGCGACGCCGTCGATGCCGAGCTGATCAACAACAACAATTATTTCGTCTTCCAGCCGCTACTGCCTGAGGTCGCAGCGGCAACCATCCACTCCTCCGACGCGGTGGTCCCTTTGCGGCTTCTGCTCCGCCGCACGCAAATCCGCCAGGCCGACGTGATGGGCATCGACTTCGCCAAGAAGACGGTGACGGTGGTGCAGGGCTTCCGCCGCCTGCCCGTCGATCTTCCCTATGACGAGCTCGTGATCGCGCTCGGCATGAGCGTGGACCTGAACCGCTTCCCGGGCCTGCCTGAGCACGCGCTCACCATGAAGAACCTGGCCGACGCGCATCGCTTGCGTACCCACATCATCAGCTGCCTGGAAATGGCCGACGTGACGCGGCAGCCGGAGGACAAGCGCGAGCTGCTGACTTTCGTGGTCGTCGGCGCCGGCTTCTCGGGCGTGGAGACCGTGGCCGAGGTCAACGAGCTGATCCACCGCGCGCTGAAATACTATCCCAACATCAAGCAGGAGGAGATCCGCGTCCTCCTCGTCGAATATGCGAGCCGCATCCTGCCCACCTTTCCCGTCGACCTCGCCGAATATGCGACAAAGCGGATGCAAATCCACGGCATCGAGGTGTTGACCGGCGTCGGCACCAAGGCGGCGACCGGCACCGCGGTCGAGCTGACCGACGGCACCCTCATTCCCACGCGCACGATCGTCGCCACCATCGGCAACGGACCCGATCCACTCGTCGCGGCGCTTGGCCTCGACATGCAATGGGGGCGCATCAAGACCGACCGCTTCATGCGGGTGCCCGATCATGACGGCGTCTGGGCACTCGGGGATGCGGCGCTGATCCCGCTGGTCGAGCAGCCGGCCGATGACCCCTCCCATTTTGCCCCGCAGACGGCGCAATTCGCGGTGCGCGAGGGCCGGCAGCTGGCCAGCAACCTTCTGGCCAAAGTCACGGGCCGCACCGAGCTCAAGCCTTTCGCCTACACATCGAGGGGATCGCTTGCCTCGCTCGGCATGAGCAAGGCGGTTGCCGAGGTCTATGGCGTCAAGCTCTCGGGCACGCTCGCCTGGCTGTTGTGGCGCGGCTTCTATCTTTCCTTCCTGCCGGGCTTTGCCACCAAGCTTCGCGTGCTAGTGAACTGGGTGCTCAATGTCTTCGTCCCGCCCAATATCGTGCTGATCCAGTCGACGCCGCCCGGGACCCGCTACATCCACTACCGCAAAGGCGACAAGGTGCTGGAGCCGGGAATGCTGATCGACGGCTTCTATACGGTGGTCAAAGGCTCGCTCAAGCTCACCATCGACAACCAGGAGACGGGGGAGCATTTCGACCGGGTCTTCGGTCCCGGCGACCATTTCGGCGAGCGCGTGCTGGTCAAGTCGGCGCTCCGCACCGGGCTGGTCGTGGCGCTGGAGGACTCCGTGGTCCTATGGATCTCGCAGAAGGACTTCACCCGGCTCGCCCGCGCCTTCCCCTTCCTGGACAGCTATTTCAAGGACTATATCGAGAGGACCTTCGGCGGCGTCGAGAAGTCCTTCGCGCCGGGCAATGTCGAGAAGAAGCCCGAGCTCGAGACGACGCCCTAGGAGCTGATGCCCGTGCCACGCACTCCCTCCCTCCCCTTGACGGGGAGGGAGGGATGGAGACCGCCGCTCGGTCAGCACTCCCATTCGGGCACCGCGGTCGCTATATTCCCCCTATCATGACAATGGCTGAAACCAAGGCGGAGACCGCCGGCAGGCCGGTGGCAAAGGGCGACCATGTCTATCTGATCGACGTCTCGGGCTACATCTTCCGCGCCTTTCACGCGCTGCCGCCTTTGCCCCGGCCGTCAGATGCGCTTCCTCTTGGTGCTGTGCACGGCTTCTGCGCCATGTTGTGGAAGCTCTTGCGCGAGGCCGGCGAGCTAGATCCCCCAACTCACATTGCAGCCGTATTCGACCACGCAGCACATTCCTTTAGGAATGATCTCTTCGAGGGCTACAAGGCGAACCGATCCGCGACGCCCGAAGACCTGATTCCACAGTTCCCTTTGGTTCGTGAGGCGGTGGAGGCCTTCAACGTCGCTTGTGTCGAGAAGGAGGGCTATGAGGCGGACGACCTCATCGCCACCTATGCCTGCCAGGCGATCGCGGCCGGCGCCGACGTGACCATCGTGTCCTCCGACAAGGACCTGATGCAGCTCGTCCGACCCGGCATCCGTATGTACGACACCATGAAGGAGAAAGTGATCGGCGAGGCGGAGGTGATCGAGCGTTTCGGCGTGCCGCCGGGCAAGGTCATCGAGGTGCAGGCGCTGATCGGCGATGCCACCGACAACGTGCCGGGCGTGCCGGGCATCGGGGTGAAGACCGCGGCGCTGCTGATCGGTGAATATGGCGACCTCGAAACGCTGCTGGCGCGCGCGTCGGAGATCACCCAGCCGAAACGGCGCGAAAGCCTGATCACATTTGCCGACCAGGCGCGGCTGTCCCGCACCCTCGTGATCCTCGATTGCAATGTTCCGCTTGAGGTTCCTCTGGACGCAACCGTAGTCCGGCAGCCAAACCCAAATGCATTAGCCAGCTTCATGCGCAGGCTCGAATTCAACAAACTGCTGCGACGTGTGGTGCAGGAAGTTGATGACGCCAGCGAAGCGGGCAGAGGGGCTCCAGTACCAGACCAGCAGAAGAGGCGCCGCGAGGCGCCCTACGATCATCCGCTCCGGCGCAGCTTTGGTGGCCAGCCCGTCGGCGGCGTTCCACGGAAGGAAATAAGCGAAGGCTCGCCCGCGCAACTCGCCACGGAACGCGCGGCCAAGCTCGCCAGCCTGCCCTTCGACCGCAGCGCCTATGAGACCGTCACCGATCCGCAGCGTCTTGCGGATCTGCTGGATGCCGCCCGCTATCAGGGGCATCTGGCGTTGCGCGCCAAGCTCAACTCGTCGGACCCGATGCGAGGGGAGCTTGTCGGCGTGGCGATCGCGCTCATTCCCGGACACGCCGCCTACGTTCCGCTCGGCCATCGCGCCGGCGACGGGCTCGATTTTGGCGGCGAGGGCCGCATCGATCAGATGGATTTTCGCGCTGGGCTCGACCTGCTTAAGCCCGTGCTCGAGGACCCCGCCGTGCTGAAGATCGTTCAGAACGCCAAGTTCGACATGGTGGCGCTGTCCCGCTACGGCATCGAGCTTGAGGGGTTCGACGACCCCTGCCTCATCTCCTACGCGCTCGACGCCGGCCGCGCCGAGCATCTGCCCGAGCAGCTTGCCGGCAACCTGCTCGGCTATACCTGCCTCAGCCAGAAGGAAATCCTGGGAAGCGGCCGCGCCGCGGTGACGCTCGACCGCGTGGCGATCGCGCGCGCCACCGAATATGCGGGCGAGGAGGCCGATATCGGCCTTAGGCTCTGGCTCGTGCTGAAGCCGCGGCTCGCCGCCGAGCACGTGACCACGGTGTACGAGACGCTGGAGCGGCCGATCGCGCCGGTGCTGGCGCTGATGGAGCGGACCGGGGTGAAGGTCGAGCGCGCGCAGCTTGCGCGGCTTTCCAGCGACTTCGCCCAAAGCCTCGCACGGCTGGAGGCGGAGATCACCGAGCTTGCCGGCGAGACCTTCAATATCGGCTCGCCCAAGCAGCTCGGCGAGATCCTGTTCGACAAGATGAGCCTGTCCGGCGGCAAGCGCACCAAGACCGGCGCCTGGGGCACCGACGCGAGTGTGCTCGAGGAGCTGGGCGTGCAAGGTCACGACCTGCCGCTGAAAGTTCTGGAATGGCGCCTGCTGGCCAAGCTGAAGAGCACCTATACCGACGCGCTCCCCACCTACATCCATCCCGAGACGGGCCGCGTGCACACCTCCTACGCGCTTGCCGCCACGACCACGGGGCGGCTGTCATCGCTGGAGCCCAACCTGCAGAACATCCCGGTGCGGACGGCGGAAGGCCGCGCCATCCGCAAGGCCTTCGTGCCGGACAAGGGCAACAAGCTGATCAGCGCGGACTACAGCCAGATCGAGCTCCGCGTGCTCGCCCACATGGCCGACATCGGAACGCTGCGGCAGGCTTTCGCCGACGGGCTGGACATCCACGCCATGACGGCGTCGGAGATGTTCGGCGTTCCCATCCCGGGCATGGACCCCAACATTCGCCGCCGCGCCAAGGCGATCAATTTCGGNNGCATCATCTACGGCATCTCGGCGGTCGGTCTTGCCGCCCAGCTCGGCATCGGGAGGAGCGAGGCCGGCGCCTACATCAGGACCTATTTCGAGCGCTTTCCCGGCATCCGCGACTATATGGAGGCGACCAAGGCGGAGGCGCGCCGCCAGGGCTATGTGACGACCCTGTTCGGCCGCAAGATCCATTACCCCGAGATCAACATCAAGAACCCGAGCTTGCGCGGGAACTTCGAGCGCGCTGCCATCAACGCGCCGATCCAGGGGTCGGCCGCCGACATCATCCGCCGCGCCATGATCCGCATGGTGCCGGCCTTGGAGGAAGCGGGCTTGCGGGCGCGCATGCTGCTGCAGGTGCATGACGAGCTGGTGTTCGAGGCGCCGGAAGACCAGGTGGAGAAGACCATGGAGGTCGCCCGCGCCATCATGGAGCGCGCGCCCGAGCCCGTGCTAAAGCTCAACGTCCCGCTGAAGGTGGACGCGCGCGCCGGCGACAATTGGGAGGCCGCGCATTGATGGACGAGAAATCGTTTTCATTAAGCGATCGCAAGAACATGTCATTTCGACAGGCAGAGGGGATGGATGTTCCGGTCGCTCTCAAGTGGGGTGAGCTCGACAAGGATTTGCGTCTTGAGATTTGGAACGTTTTGCATGGTTGGTTAGAGATGCATCGCATCAGCCGCGCCGATATTTTGCATTCCGACGTGGCCAAGAACATGGCGCAAGTACTCAGAAAGTCGCTCAAGATTCCTGTGGATGAAGCCCTGGGTCGAACTAGGTCATTGTCCTCCACACACAAAGTGGTCAAGGAGATCATTTTAGCTGCTGACTACAGTGTTGCGCTTGAGTTGGTGCAGACGATGGCCAGAGAGTTTGCGGATGGCGGCCCTCTCCTTGAAGCGCTTGACGATGCCTTCAGCGCCAACGGCTCCCCCTACGCGATAGTTGGCCCTCCTCCTACGGTGATTCCCAGAGGGATTCCAATCGAGGGCCGGTCCGCGAGTGATGAAATCAGTACGATTAGCAACTCTTCCCTGAGAGGTGCTCTTGCTCATTTGATGTCTGCGGCATCTGCACTGAATCGGGGAGACCCTCGCGACTCAATCCGCGAATCCATACATGTCGTGGAAAGCGCAGCCAGGCAGGTCACCGGTCAAGACAAAGCTATGTTGCTCGATGCGCTCAAACTGCTTGAAAAAGAGAATGGATTGCATCCGGCTCTGAAGGAGGGCTTTATCCGGCTTTACGGATACACCAGTGACGAAAAAGGAATCCGTCACGCACTGCTAGAGAGTGACAATAAGGATGTCGGTGTTGACGAGGCACTGTTCATGTTTAGCGCCTGTGCCGCCTTCGTGTCGTTCCTCGCAAGAAAATTCCCTGAAAGGGATGTCGCCGAATAGCCTCACCCTCACTAGGTCAACCCTCGGAGGAGCATAGCCATGGGCAAATGCGCGCATTGCGGCAATGACTACGACCAGAGCTTCGAGGTGCGCATGGGCGGCCGCACGCTCGTCTTCGACTCATTCGAATGCGCCATCGCCGCGCTGGCACCCATCTGCCCGCATTGCAAGTGCCGCATCATCGGCCATGGCGTGCAGCACAACGACGCCATCTTCTGCTGCGTCCACTGCGCCAAGCACGAGGGCGTGACGGGCTTGCGCGACCGCGACTGATTACCCCTTCGTCATCGCCCGCGCTTGCGGCATGCGCCTCAGGGGGTGGCGAACGCGCTCAGTGTGGGCGGACGACGGACACCACCTGCGTCTCGGCGATACCCTCGATCGGCATGACCTCCTCCAGGATCGCCTTGTTGGCATCCGATCCCAGTGTGCAATCGAGCTGCGCCACCACATTGTCGTAGGAGAGCACGACGGCACTGGCGAATTTACAATTGGCCAGGTTGAGATGGGCGACCTTATCGGCGATGTCGCCCGCATTGGCCGCGCTCAGAATTCCAATCAACAGATAGACGCTGATCATCTCTCCCCTCCCCCTTGCTGGTAGTTGTGGAGGACTACAGCTTATGCGGGAGTGCGGTGACAGGGAAGGGCGCGCGACGGCGCTTGCTTCCACCTGGGTCAAGAGATTGAAATGGACCCGCGCTCCAACACCGGCCAAGGGGGCACGGTCATGCTGCAGCCCGACGAACTTTCCTTCAAGGACCCGACCACGCTCACCAAATGGACCAAGGGGCTGCTCTATGCGCAAATCGTGCTCTGCGTCATCGCCATCGTCTCCGATGTCATGGAGCACATGCTGCTGGCGGAGCTGCAGAGCGGCCTCTCCGAGGACGCTCGGGCCGGGATCATGGAGCGCGCAACCGCGAGCGACACCAGGCAGCAGATCATCGGCATCGCTCAATTCGCACTCTTCGTCGTCGTCGCGATTTTCATTCTGCGCTGGATCTATCGGGCCAATCAAAACGCGCGCGCTCTTGGCGCCACCGCGAATGCGCTTCACGCCCGGTTGGGCAATCCTCTGGTACTTCATTCCGATCGCCAATCTGTGGAAGCCATACCAGGCCATGAAGGAGATCTGGAAAGCGAGCGCCGATCCGCACGACCCTGGCGCCGCAGAGACGTCGCGTCTGCTTCCCTGGTGGTGGTTCCTCTGGATCCTCAGCAATATTGTTGGACAGGTCCTTGTCCGGGTCGGCCTTGCCGCCAAGGAGGTCGACGCATTGATCGGCGCCAACCTCCTCATGGTCGTATCCGACGGCCTCGACATTGTCCTCGACCTCGTCCTGCTCGCGATCATCGACCGCATCTGGCGGATGCAGATGAGCCGCTTCGCGAACAGACCGACGTCAGGAGAGCCACAAACGCAACCCGCTCCAGGTGCCTCGTCGGTTTGAGCAGCGTCGCGCGGGGCTATGGCAATCGGAGAAGCAGATGGGAACGTCTTTGAGAGTCCTCGGGCTGAAAGCCCTCGGCCTGGTCTTTGGAGTTGTGGTCTGCGCCGCGCCCGCGCTTGCCCTGCCCGCGCCCATGTCGGACCAGGATCTCTTGGAGAAGAGCGACCTGGTGGCGCTGGTGCAAGTGCTCTCCGTCACCTGCCTCAGCGCGAGCCAGGATTTAAGGACCGGCGAAGCCCTGCCGAATTACAGCGCCAAGCTCAAGCTGTTGCAGGTGGTGAAGGGCGACGAGCCGCAGGGCGGCACGGTCAGCGTCTATTTCCACGCGCTGCCGAGCGGACTGCTCGGGCCCTGGACGATGTACTACTATCCGGGCGAGGTGGTGTGGACGCATCTGCAAGGCAAGAATGGCGATTACACCACCATTTGGTGGAACGCCCGCGGCAAGACCTTGCATGCGGCCACCGTCACCGCGCTGCCGACCACGCCCGGCGAGACGGTCGCGGCACCGCCCTCAAGCGAGTGATCCAGTCCATTGACCTGCCGCCCAGAGGGGGCGTAACCGCATGGATGAAGGTGGCGGCCCCGGGCCTTGATCATGGCTTGAGTTTCGCGAAGGAGGTTCCATGGTCCGACAGATCAAAGTGCTGAGCGTGCTACTCGTCCTCGCCGCCATCGCCGCGCCTGCGCTCGCGCTGCCGGCGCCGATGTCGGACCAGGAGCTTGCCGACAAGAGCGATCTCGTGGCGGTGGTGCGCGTGCTGTCGGTGACCTGCACCGGGGTGAGCAAGGACGAGCAAACCGGCGAAGACCTTCCGAGCTACCTCGCGAGCCTCAAGCTCGTCGAGATTAAGAAGGGCGATGCCAAGGCGGGCGACGTGGTGCTGGTCACTTGGCGGGCGATCCCGAAGGGGATCGTCGGGCCGTGGGCCGTCGCCTATTACCCGGGCGAAGAGGTGCTGACGCATCTTGCCAAGCGCAGCAACGGGGTGAGCTATGCATCGACCTGGTGGAACGCCAAGGGCGACGACGTGAAGCAGCCGGACAGCACGGACTTGCCGACCACGCCTGGGCAGACGATGTCCCCTCCGCAAGACAAGGGCGCAGAAAAGCGCCTTCCCCTGTGATCGCATCCTCTCCCCCTGCCTTGGCCCAAACGCGGAATGAACCGGCGCGAAGCTCCTTGAAATGCAGTCGGCGCAACAGATGACGTTGATGGGTGAATG
>PLBV01000047.1 GCA_003135455.1 Hyphomicrobiales bacterium
CCCCCTTCTCTGCCGCCCCATTGCTACCTCGATGCCGAATAGGTAGCGCGGTGCGGGAAAGTAGAGGCATTAAGGTGATCGCCCCTCCAACAAGACACAAGGTAAATCAGCGACTTATCCAACATCAGCCATCAGCTTCCATCACGGGGAAACTCACTTCCGAGAACCCTGCGGGAGAGGGCTTTCTGCCCGATCCCCCGGACGTGATCCGGGGGTCGCATAGCGGAAAGGGTGAGGGATCAAAGACGTGGATGGCCGGGACGAGCCCGGCCATCACGAGTTCTGTTGTTCTAGGTCGCTTTATCCAGCCAATCGCTGAACAGTTTGACGCCGGCGCGCTCGAGGCCCGGACCCAGGCGCTCGGTGTCGGCGCGGAGCGTGGCGAGATCGATGCCGACGGCCGCAAGCTCCATGGTGTGGCCGATCAGCCAGCGCTCAAGCTCGCGCGCCCGCGGCTCCACATGGAACTGCAGCGCCAGCACCTTCGGGCCATAGGCGAAGGCCTGGTTCGGCGTGATCGCGGTCTCGGCCAGGCGCGTGGCGCCGCTCGGCAGATCGAAGGTGTCGCCGTGCCAGTGCAAGACCCGGTAGCTGCACTCGCTAAGTGCTGAGAGCGGGGAGGCGCGACCCTCGACGCTCAGGCTGATGAGGCCCCAGCCGATCTCCTTCTCCCGTCCGGGATAGACACGGCAGCCGAGCACGGCCGCGATCGCCTGCGCGCCCAGGCAAATGCCGATGAGCGGGACCTTGCGCTTGAGGGCCGCTTCGATCGCGACGAATTCCTGCTTGAGAAAGGGATAGCGGCCGACCTCATAGATGCCGATCGGGCCGCCAAGCACGATGAGGAGATCGGCGTCCTTCGCCGCCGACAGATCATCGACACCCGCCTCCAAATAGCGGAGCGCGATGTCGCGTTCGGCGAGGACGTCGGCAAGGATGCCGGCATCCTCGAAGGCCACGTGGCGGATGGCAATGGCGGTCTGCGTGGGCGCGCTCATACCACGATCGCCTGCCCGCGGCGGCGCGGATCGCCCGCGCCTTCCAGCCCGCCCTTGGCGTGACGCCGGGCAGCGTGGACGCCACCGAAGAACAGGTTCAATTCCGGCCAGGCATGGGCCTCAGGCGCAAGCGCAAACAGCGCCGATCGCTCGGGCTCGGGCAAGCCAGGCTCGAAGCTGACCGTGCCGCCTTTCTCCACATGGATGCGGGGGGCATCGACGGCGTCGGCCAAGCTCATGCCGCGGTCGAGCACGTTGACGGCGACCTGCAGGATGGCGGTGCGGATGCGGTTCGAGCCGCCGGTGCCGAGCGCGGTGATGGAGCCATCGGCCTCCAGGATGATGGTCGGCGCCATCATCGAGGAAAGGCGGACTCCCTGCCGCCACGTGCCCAAGCCCTCCGGCGCCAGATCCTCCTCGCCCAGCATGTTGTTCAGCATGAAGCCATGGGCGCCGACTATATGGCCGTTGCCCTCGCCATTGGAGAGGCTGGCGCTTACGGCATTGCCGGCCGCATCGATGACGCTGATATGAGTGGTGCCGCGGGTCATGGCCGGGTGACGCGCTGCATTGCGCATCTCGTTGGCGAGAACGCCGTCGCCAAGCAAGCCGGCAAGCGCCTCGCCATGGGTGGCGCGGGCCTCGTTGGTCGCCCGCATGGCCAGG
Organism: Hyphomicrobiales bacterium; assembly: GCA_003135455.1. Taxonomy (GTDB): domain Bacteria; phylum Pseudomonadota; class Alphaproteobacteria; order Rhizobiales; family Methyloligellaceae; genus Methyloceanibacter. The sequence goes on from PLBV01000047.1 coordinate 1,665, forward strand.
GTGAGATCGACGGCGCCAGGCGCGCTTGCGTCCTTGTGCAAGGCGGCGAGGAGGCCGAGGCCATAAGCGATCAAAGGACCGCTCGCCGCGGGCGCCGGGTTGAGCGCCACGACGGCACCCCGGTGGCGCCAGAGAAGCGGTGTGCGGCGCTCCACGCGATAGGCGCGCAGATCCTCGCCTGTCAGATAGCCGCCAAGGGAGGCCGACTGAGCCACGATCGCCTCGCCGATGTCGCCATCCACGAACAGCCGCGCGCCGTCCTCGGCGAGCCATTCGAGCGTCTCGGCGAGGCCGGGATTGCGGAAGGTGTCGCCCGCTTGGAGCAGCCGGCCTTCCGGCGCGAAGATCCGCCTCGTGCCGTCGCTCGCCATAAGGATCGGCGCGATCACCGTGAACAGATAGGCCTGGAACTGCGAGAGCGGGAAGCCCTCGCGGGCCGCGCGCATCGCGGGCTCCACCAGCCGCCGCATGGGCAGCCGGCAGAGGTCCTGATGGAGCGCGAAGAGACCCGGCACGATGCCAGGCGTGGCGCTTGAGCCGAGCCCAATATGGAACTCCTGCTTGGCGGGGCCGAAATCCGCCTCGATGGCGAAGAAGTCGACCTCGCTTTCGGGGCGCCGCTTGCGCGGGCTGTCGGCAAAGCCGTCATAGAGGCTGATGGCCTCGCGGGAGCCCTCGCGCGCCATGATGAAGCCGCCGCCGCCGGGGGAGGCGAACACGGCCTCGGCAACGAAGCTCATGCACAGCGCGGCAAGTGCTGCATCGAAGGCGTTGCCGCCATCCTCCAGGATCTCCGCGGCGGCGGCGGCGGTCAGCCTGTGGCCCGCGGCAACGACGCCCTTCTGCTGCTTCATGCCGACCGCGCCAGCTGCACGAGATGAACCAGCGCTTTGCGGATCTCGGCAGGGCTCGTCACCGGCTGATCGAAGGTGAGCCTGAGCGCGCGGTCGCCATAGAGCAGGTCGCAGCCTTCCGGGTCGCAGCCCACCATGCGCCAGGGCCCGTCCGCCCCGCCCAGCAGCTTCGTCGCATAGAGCTGGATGGCGTCGGCATGGTCCTGGTTCATGTGCTCTAAGATCTCCGGCTCCCCCTCGAGCAGAGGTTTGGCGCCGTCGGTGTCGACAAGGAGTTGGGCCGGCGCAAAATCGACGATGCGCCCGAAGCCGCCGATATAATGGGCGCCCTCCAAATTGAGCCGCCAGAAGCTGAAATCCGGGAAGCCCGCATAGAACGCAGCCTCCTCGTGCCGGGCGAGGAAGCGGCGCTTTACCGCCTCATCGTCGGTCTTCTCCGCCCGGCCGAACAGGCTGATTCGTGCCCCCTGCAAGGGATCGCCGAGGCCGCCGGTGCCGTCGACCAGGATCGAGGCGCGCGCGTCGTGCACCAGATTCTGAGTGTGGCGGGCAAGCGCAGAGATCAAAAAGACCGGAGCGCCGGAAGCATCGGTGGCCACCGTGATCAGCGATGCGTAAGGATAACCGGTCTTTGCATCCAAGGTGGCGAGCGAAGCCTTCAGCGCGCGCCGGATGAGGCTGCGCGCATCGGCAGCCAATTCGGCTCGCGACGGCATCTCGCCCGGTGTCTTATTCACTTGCGCCATCAGGATAATTGTTGCATTGCGGTATGGACAGGCCGCATGAGCCGCCCCTTTGCTGCCATAATATGCAGCAGCTTAACGCTGTACACTTTGTACACCCTCTACCCCATCAATCGCCGCAAGGGCCAGATCAATGCCAACAATCGCACTTGTCGACGACGATCGTAACATTCTCACCTCCTTACGCATGGTGCTCGAGGCGGAAGGCTATAAGACCCAGACCTATAATGACGGCGCAAGCGCGCTGGACGGCTTGGCCGAGAACCCTCCAGACCTCGCCATCCTCGACATCAAGATGCCGCGCATGGACGGGATGGAGCTGCTGAGAAGGCTTCGCCAGCGGAGCGAGCTGCCGGTGATCTTCCTCACCTCCAAGGACGAGGAGATCGACGAGCTGTTCGGGCTCAAGATGGGGGCCGACGACTTCATCCGCAAACCCTTCCCGCAGCGGCTGCTGGTGGAGCGGGTCAAGGCCGTGCTCCGCCGCGCCCAGCCGCGCGATCCGGGCGCTGCGGTCGAGGACAAGTCCAAGGTGCTGGAGCGTGGCAAGCTGAAGATGGACCCGGAGCGCCATACCTGCGTGTGGGACAACCGCCCGGTCACCCTCACCGTCACCGAATTCCTCATCCTGCAAGCGCTGGCGCAACGGCCTGGCGTGGTCAAAAGCCGCGACGCGCTCATGGACGCGGCCTATGACGATCAGGTCTATGTGGATGACCGCACCATCGACAGCCACATCAAGCGTTTGCGCAAGAAGTTCAAGGTCGTGGATACGAGCTTCGACGTGATCGAGACGCTCTATGGTGTGGGCTACCGCTTCAAAGAGTAACGGGTCGGAAGCTCAATGACCGCCGAGGCCGACAGGTCCTGGCAAGCGGCTGAGGCGCTCAAAGCGAGAGAGCGCCTGCGCCGGACCGCCCGCTGGCTCTGGGCGCGGACGCGCCGGGCCGTACGCTGGATCAGGCTGCACTTCCCCTTCCGGCATGGCTTCTCCAGTCTGACGCGACGCATCGTCGTGCTCAACCTGATCGGCCTGGCGATCCTCGTCTCCGGCATCCTTTATCTGAACCAATTCCGCGCCGGGCTGATCGACGCCAAGGTGCAGAGCCTGCTCACGCAAGGGGAGATCATCGCCGGCGCGCTGGCCACCTCGGCGGGGATCGACACCGACGAGGTGCAGCTCGACCCCGAGAAGCTGCTGGAGACCGAGCAGGGGCAATCCTCCAGCGCCGACGACGACGCGCTCGGCTCAAGCCTCGAATTCACCATCGATCCGGAGCGTGCGGCCCGCATCCTGCGCGGCCTGGTCAAGCCCACCGGGAGCCGCGCCCGCATCTACAGTCGCGACGGCGCGCTGATCCTGGATTCCGACACCTTCTATTCGCGCGGCGAGGTGCTGCGCTACGACCTGCCGCCTCCCGACGCCGCAAAGCCCGGGCCGCTCACCACGTTCTGGCAGGCCTTGAAGACGCGCATGCGCCAATACGACCTGCCGCTCTATACCGAGATCGGCGGCGACAACGGCAAGGCCTACCCCGAGGTCGCCTCGGCGCTGACCGGCACCTCGGTGCCCATCGTGCGCGTCAACGACAAGGGCGAGCTCGTGGTCTCGGTCGCCGTGCCGGTGCAACGCATGCGCGCCGTGCTTGGGGTGCTGCTGCTCTCGACGCGGGGCGGCGACATCGACAATATCGTCGCCGCCGAGCGCTGGGGCATCGTGCGCGTGTCGCTGTTCGCGGCCGCCGTGACGGTGGTGCTCTCGGTGATCCTCGCCAACACCATCGCCGGCCCGATGCAGCGGCTGGCCGCCGCCGCCGAACGGGTGCGCCACAGCGTGAAGGCGCGCGCCGAGATCCCCGACTTCACCGACCGCTCCGACGAGATCGGCCATCTGTCGGGCGCGCTGCGCGACATGACCAAAGCGCTGTATGGCCGCATCGACGCCATCGAAAGCTTCGCCGCCGACGTGGCGCATGAGCTGAAGAACCCACTCACCTCGCTCCGAAGCGCGACCGAGACCCTGCCGCTGGCCAAGACCGAAGAGGCCACCCATCGGCTGATGGAGATCATCACGCATGACGTGATGCGGCTGGACCGGCTGATCAGCGACATCTCCGATGCCTCCCGCCTCGATGCCGAGCTCGCGCGGGAGGACGCGCGTCCGGTGGACATGGCGGAGCTCTTACGCACCACCGTGTCGGTGTTCAACGAGATCCATCGCGACGACACACGCGAGGTGGTGCTCGACGTCGCCTACAGCCCGGGCGCCCGCCCCTATCGCGTCATCGGCCATGACAGCCGCTTGAGCCAAGTGATCGTGAACCTGCTCGACAATGCCATCTCCTTCTCGCCGCCGGAGGGTCGAGTGACGGTCGCCACCCGGCGGGTGGGCTCGGAAATCAGCATCGCGATCGAGGACGAGGGTCCGGGCGTGCCGGAGGAGAATCTGGAGCGCATCTTCGAGCGCTTCTACACCGACCGGCCGGTCGAGACCTTCGGCCAGAATTCCGGCCTCGGCCTCAACATCTCCCGCCAGATCGTCGCCGCCCATGGGGGGCGCGTCTATGCCGAGAACCGTCCCGCACCGCACCGCCGCGATGGCGAGACCCCGGAGCGCCACCTCAAGAGCGGCGGCGCCCGCTTCGTCATCTGGCTCCCCGCTGCTTAGAGCGCGAGAACCAAGAGAGGCAAACCTGAGCGAGGTGCGGGAGCTCATCCATGGCACGTGCGTCGCCTTGGGCACGCATGCGGCGCTGCTGCGCGGGGGCTCGGGCGCCGGCAAGTCGGACCTGGCGCTGCGCTTCTTAGCACTTCCGGGCGAAGGGCAGACGCTGCCGCGGCTGGTGGCCGACGACCAGGTGTGGATCGAGGCGCGCACAGGCGGCGAGCTCGTCGCCTCGCCGCCTGCCACGCTTGCTGGCAAAATCGAGGTGCGCGGCATCGGCATCGTCGAGGTGCCGTACCTTGCGCGCGCGCAGCTCGTCCTCGTCGTCGATCTCGTGGCGGAGAAAGAGGTGCCTCGCATGCCCCCGGAGCCCTTCGAGACTGTCACAATTGCCGGGGTTGCGGTGCCGCGGCTGCATCTGGGGCCCTTCGAGCTCTCCGCGGCCCTTAAGCTGAAATTGGCGCTTTTATGGGCAGCATCGCATCCCAGCCGTGGGCATGCATAGGATCGGGCTTGCGCGGGCAATCGCGCGTGACAAAGATAGCCGCCTTTGCCGGGGCGGCTTTGGTTGGGGCGGCCTTTGCCGGGGGCGGAAGGAATACGGGGCATCATGATCGGCGTCGTCATCGTCACCCACGGCCGGCTCGCGCACGAGTTCCGTGCCGCGCTCGAGCATGTGGTCGGGCCGCAGGAGCAGCTGGAGACCATTTCCATCGGACCCGACGACGATCTGGACGTCCGACGCGCCGACATGCTCGCAGCCCTTGCCCGCGTCGATACCGGCAAGGGCGTGATCGTGCTCACCGACATGTTCGGCGGCACCCCGTCCAACCTCGCCATCTCGGCCATGGAGCGGGACAATGTCGAGGTGATCGCCGGCGTCAACCTGCCGATGCTGGTGAAGCTGGCAAGCGTGCGCGGCGAATGCGGGCTGGAGGAAGCGATCACCCAGGCGCAAACGGCCGGGCGCAAATATATCAGCGTGGCGAGCCAAATCCTGGCGGCGAACTGAGCCTGATCTTAGAAAAGTGGGAACCGGTTTTCCGATAAGATCATGCGTCAGAAAACGATGCGCCGCTTCCGCGGCCTAGAAACTTTCTCTTGTCATTGCCCGGCTTGACCGGGCAATCCAGTATCCGAGAAATGGCGGCCGGACGGCGCGGCGCGTCGGCGGCTGGAGTTTTCTCGCGGGGCGCATTTAAGGGTCTCGCTGATCGGCGCCCTTGGGAACCTAGCGACGAAGCCATGGACAAACTGAGCTCGAAGCGCGGTGGCCCGCAGGAGATGATGGAGGGCCTCTATTTCGCCGAGGTGGTGATCCCCAACAAGAAGGGCCTGCATGCGCGGGCCTCGGCGCAGTTCGTGCGCTGCGCTACTCGCTTCCCGGCCGAGGTGCGCGTGACGCGGGAGGGTCACACGGTGGGCGGCACCTCGATCATGGGGCTGATGATGCTCGCCGCCGGCCAGGGCCACTCAATCCTGATCGAGACGGAAGGCACCGACGCGAGGTTAGCGCTCGACGCGCTCATCGCACTGGTCGAGGGGGGATTTGGCGAGGAGGATTGAGAAGGAGCTCCAGATGCGGAACCCAACCAGCGGCTCGGGCAGCGAGGATGAGGCACAAAAAGAGGACCCGGTCATCCGGCCAGGCCCTTACGTCGAAAATTTTGGGGTTGGGAGCGACGCTAAAGCGCTATCGCGTCAGGTTGAATCGCGACAGCGCTCTAGCCTTTTGTGCATGATCTTTTCGGAAAACCGGTTCCCACTTTTCCGGATCATGCTCTAGACCGCGTTCTTGGCCAAAGCTGACTTGACGGGCTGGTAGGCATCGCGGGCCAGGCCAACGTACATCTCGCCGAGTTTCGAGAGCTCGGCGACGTGGGCATCATAGGCCTTCTTGGCGTATTGGGATTGGATCTCGATCGCCTGCTCGACCGACTTCGCGCCGACCAGCTGCTCGAAGGCACGAGTGCCGTCCTCGAACACTTTCTTCGAGTAGCCTGTCACCTCGGCGGCAATGGCCTGGAAGCCCTTATTGACCTCGCCCAAGGAACCGACGGCAGCATCGAAGCCGTCCTTACCCACTTTCTGAAACTCTTCAAATTTTTGATCCATCTGAAACCTCCTATCGCTTAAGTTACAATGCAAGGAGCCGATGTCTAGCGACGGGGAGCAAGTAACTAGTCACTGCACCTAGCCGGTAAACGACCGACTTGGATACTTGTTCCCTCTCAGCCGAGAAGTCCCGGCCGACTCGATAACGCCACCGGCACAGCTCTAATCTTATCCCCGCCCTCCGCACCTCCCTTACACTCCGGCCATCCTTTCCCCATTGAGGGATGCGTGTCCGGACCGTCCGTGCATGTGGGGAAGGGTGCGGCGCCTGCGGCGCGAAGGGCGGGACGCATCGGGCTTGCATTTTCGCCCGTCCGGCGGCGTCTCGATACGGTCCCTTTGCGACTCGGGCGGCACCGGGGCTCCGCCCGGGACCACTAGGGGTCCCTGCCAGGAGCTGGCTGACGACCTCAGGCTCCGGTCCTGAGGCCAAAGCGCGGCCCGGTGATCGCTAAATGCCGCGCAATGACTCGCGCTTCGATGCGGCGAGGTGCTTCGGCATGCTTGTCCCTCCCCTTGACGGGGAGGGTGGCTCGGGCCGGATCGTGGGCCGAGCCGGGTGGGGCGATGTGCGCCTGGGTTTGGCCCCCACCCCGACGCCGCCGGTGGCGTCGTCGGATCTCCCCGCGAGGGGGAGGTATGGAAGAGTGTCCCCCGGTGCTTGACTCCTGGGCGTTCGAGTTGGATATAAGGACTTGTTTATATCTTTATCAGGCCGGAGCGCAGCTGCATGAACTACCACGTCAAGGATATCGGGCTGGCCGACTGGGGCCGCAAAGAGATCGCCATCGCCGAGACCGAGATGCCGGGCCTCATGGCGGTGCGCCAGGAGTATGGCGCGCGGCAGCCGCTGAAGGGCGCGCGCATCGCGGGCTCGCTGCACATGACCATCCAGACCGCGGTGCTGATCGAGACGCTGCAAGCGCTCGGCGCCGACCTCCGCTGGGCCTCCTGCAACATCTATTCGACCCAGGATCACGCCGCCGCGGCCATCGCTGCCGCCGGCATCCCGGTCTTCGCCTTCAAGGGCGAGAGCCTGGAGGAGTATTGGGACTACACCCA
>PLBV01000084.1 GCA_003135455.1 Hyphomicrobiales bacterium
CCCTTCCCGCCGCCGCCGCCCATATTGCCGCCGCCGCCGTGGCCGTGGCCGCCTTTGTCGACGAGCTGAAGGTCGGTGGTCATGCCGGCGGTGGTCTTGAGACCGGCCGGCACCTGGGCAGCCTCGGCTTGCATCACGGGAATGGCGATCAGGCCGCCCAGCAGGGCAGCCGCCGCGAAGACTCGCATTCTCATCGTATTCTCTCCTTTGCGCGCTCTAGGGATTGGACGCACTGTCCCTGCACATGGGATCGAGCACAGGTGGGATCGAGCGCAGTCCGCGTCATCTGTTTGAAATGCGCGACTGGAGGACCAGTTCCGCCAGTAACGGTCCCGTCCCCGTCAGGCTCGATCACTTATCCGAGATGGATAGCGAGGCCGCGACCTCAGCGAGGCGAGCAAAGGCAAAGGAACGGGACGTCGGTGCGCACCGTAGGGGCCTCGCCCGGCACGTAGCAGACCGTCTTTCCGGCGCCGATCATCCCGCTCCTGACATCCGCCAGCGGGGCACCCTTCACGTGGCCGGCGCAGACATAGGCATTGCCATTGTCGGCGACGCTGACCGGCTTGCGGCAGGTCACCTCGCAAGGCTGCCCATCCGACCGAAGCCACTGATAGCGGGCTTCCGCCTGTCCGCAGCAAACAAGCGTGGCGCAGGCGACGAGAAGTACAAGGCGCATGATATTCCTTCCAATTGCTTCACAAGCCTTGGCCCGCGTAGCGTCCGAAACGGGCAGCACCAAGGCGCCGGTGGGGGGCCGAGGTCATTGATAGCCTAGCCCGTCACGCCGCTCAACGGGTAGGCGATCTCAACAGGCTTGCTCGCGCGTTAACCTTTGCGTAAAGTAATGTTAACGACCTGAGTTCAGTTCAGTAGCGTGATAGCGTTGTCAGCCGATTCCGAGCAAGTTGAAGTCTTGTGCCGTGGCGCGCGTGCGTGGAACGCATGGCGGCGCCTCCGTCCCTCCGTGGTGCCCAACCTGATCTGCGTCACGCTCAGTGCGAGCGGGCGCCAGATGGGGCCGATTAATGGCGGCCCGATCAACCTCGCCTCCGCCCGTCTGCGGCGGGCTTGCCTGCGTTTCGCCACCCTGTCGGGAGCCGACCTCGAAGCTGCGGACTTGTCCGACGCCGATTTGAGGGAGGTAAGGCTCGATGGAGCCAATCTTCGCGGCGCCAATTTGAGCCAGGCCCTCCTCGATGGCACCGATTTTTCTGGTGCCAGGCTCGCCGGCGCCATCTTGAACGGGACCGACCTGCAAAGGGCGCGCAATCTCAACCAAGAGCAGATCGCCGAGTGCCTCGGCGATGCCTTCACGCTCCTCCCGCCCCATCTCGAAAGCCCGCGATCGTGGACGGAGACCGAAATCAACCTCGCCGAGCATCAGGCGATGCGGCCCCGCGATATATCCCAGCTCGCCATGCGGGACAGGAGCGCAGCCGTCCGCGTGTCCTGGCTGGTGGGCGGGCCGGCCTCCGCCGCCTAGCTCTATTACGCGCCGGCGCGAGGGCGGGCCACTCGCTAATGCAGCTCCTAAAACAGCTCGCCTCGGAGGCGGAGACACGCTACAATGGGTTAACAATCGGCCAAAGGCCTGACGGGGCGCTCGCGTTAGATTTGCCCACTCCTTATGAGGAGGACTACGTCATGCCGCTCGACCAGCTTCAAAAAATGTTCCGACCCGAGACGCTGTCGCTGATGGACAGCGCGATGGAGCAAGCTTGGCAGGAGCTCAAGCACAACGGCGAGATTGCCGATGCCAAGGCGACGCGACGCCAACTCAGGACGACGATCGTAGCACTCGCTTCGGTTGGCGAGACCGACAAGTCCAAGCTGAAGAGGTTCGCGCTCCACGCCGCCCGGGCCTAGATCGCTATCGCGTGAAATAGAATCGCGACAGCGCTGAGCTTTTGTTTGACCCGAACGCCCGGTCAGATCGGCGCAGGAATTCAGCGCTCCTCGATCTCCTCGCGGACTTGCGCGTAGCTCAGCACCGCGAAGAGGAGCGCGCCGCCGGCAAGAAGAAACCGAATAGTGCTCCAGATGCATTTGGCGTTCCCTCACCGGTTCTCTGGCCCCGGAACACAGCTTGCGGTCGAGCGTTTTGCCATCGCCGTGTCGGCGCGGGCCTAGCTCTCGCACTCGGAGTTAACCCCCCGCTCTTGGCTGAAACGGTCGCTGAAACCCTCATAGAAACCGTCATGGCCCCTTCGTCGCCCCCACCCCTTTGAGCTGTTAGCGATTCGTACGGGATTCTGTCGGTCTAACTTTGGATATTCGCCGCATCATTCAACGAGCAGAAGGAGAGATCATGGTTCGCAAACTCGCACTTACCGTCGCGGCAGCTGCTGTCCTGTCGCTGTCGACAGCGGCCTTCGCCGGAGGACATGGCCACCACCATGGCCACCATGGCCACGGACATGGTCATGGTCATGGTCATGGTCATGGCAACTACGGTCATGGACATGGGCATTGGAAGGGTCATGGACATTGGAATGGCCATGGGCACGGGTGGCATGGCGGTCACGGCCGCTGGTGGAAGGGCCAATGGTACAACTATGGAGTCGGCTCATGCTGGCGGCTAGGACCCACCGGCTGGTACTGGGTCTGCTACTAAGACGCTTCTTAAGAGGGGGCCGGCATCACCGGCCCCCTTCAAGCCTTCACCTTTATGGGCTTGGAGAAACAGGCGATGCCGGCAGAATTGACGCGATCTTTTGCCGCCCCGTTGAGCCGCCGCCATATGGTGGCGACCGCCATCGGCGCCCTGGCGCTACCCATCGCGTCGCGCGCCTTCGCCAGAGCCATCCAGGCACCGGCGACGGCGGAGGATGAGCGCCTCATGCGCATCGCCATCGAGGAGGCGAGCAAGGGCGATTATCCGTTCGGTGCCGTCATCGCTCGCGACGGAAACGTCCTCGCTCGTGGCCGCAATCTCGGCAAGCAGAACCAGGATCCAACCGCCCATGGCGAGATGGTCGCCATCCGACGCTTCCTCGCCGACTATGGCCCTGAAAAGCTGAAGGGCACCACGCTGTACACCTCGGGCGAGCCTTGCCCGATGTGCGCAGGCGCGATCGTATGGTGCGGCATCAGCCGCATCGTGTACGGCGCATCGATCGCCGAGCTTGCCGGCAAGACCGGCCAGGTCATGATCACTTCCGCCGAGATCGCTTCCCATGCGCCGTTCGCCGACATCACCATCACCGGCGGGGTGCTGGCCAGCGAGGCGATGCAGCTCTTCAAGTGAGCTGGCCAAGCGGCGATCAGGGGTTGGTTCCTTTGGTGCCTTCGCTGGGGGCCGGATTTTCGTTGGGGGTGAAGAAGCTCACCCTGAGATCGGCCACGAAGGTGAGCGTCACCGTGGTCGTGGGAAGTTTGAAGCTATCGGGCCCGGAGTACTCCTCCAGGCGCGCTCCCTTGCCCTTGGTGTCGGCGTTTTGGAACTTGAAACTGCCGTCCTTGTAGCTCAGCAGCTGCCCTTTGCCCCACGTCCACTTCTTGCTGCCGACGGCGTCGGTCTCGCCCCGGTAGTAGAACGAGGTCAGGTCGGTGTGCTTGGTGTCGGTCTCACACGCATTGGCTTTGACCGTCAGCCAGCTCTCGGAAACCCAGCCGCTACTCGTCTCATAGGCGATGGCGACATGGATCGGATGCTCGAATTCGTTGCAGACCTTGATGGTCGCCAGGGCGCTGGAGCATGATCCGATGAGCAGCAACAAAGCAGCTAACGCGCGCATTCGTCCCTCCCCAATTTGGCAAAGGTCTCCCGCCGATCTTACTTCGAGTTGATTGCACTTCGTTGAACCGCCGACGTCAGCCGCATTGTCTTTCAAGGCCGGCCGGAAAACAAGGATCGACGGAGGTTTGTGGGCTTTGCTTGGTCGTCGCGGCAGGGGTGTCCGGCGCATACGCCTGGCGGGCCGGCCCTCGGGGCTATTCACCCAAATGATTGACGACAAGCCCGCCGAAACCTATGGCTCGCGGCGGGGCCGCATTTGAGGGCCCGACACGTTCGGTCATGATGTGCACAGCCGAGAGAGTCGCTCTTGAAATACGTAAGAGCATGCTTTAAGCATTGCTTCTTAGTTCTAATACATAAAAAGAGATGGCGGGGGCATGATAACGGCGGCGCAACTGCGGGCATGCCGCGCCCTTCTCGGCATTGACCAGCGCCGGCTTGCACAGCTCTCCAGCCTCTCGGTCCCCACCATTCAGCGCATGGAGGCGAGCGGCGGGGTGATCCGCGGCAATGTCGATTCCCTCATGAAGCTGGTCGCTGCCCTTAACGCCGCTGGGATCGAGCTGATCGACGAGGGCTCTATGAGCCGGGGGGGAGGGCGCGGGGTGCGGTTCAAGGCGCAAGCCAAGGCGCCGCCCGATTACCTCCCATCCGCCCCGCACGAGCCATGAGGGGCCGATGAGCGTGCTTGTCGTCTTGTGGTGCGTCGCGGCCCTGCTCGCGACCGCGGTCGTGGCCGGCCCCATTAGCGGGCAGCGCTTTGCCTCGCGGCTGGTCTACGGGGTCTGCCTGGCCGTCTCTCTCGTAGCCCTTGCGGCGTCGCTGGCCCACCTCCTTGCCAATCCCGCGCCGTCTGAACTGACGCTGCCGTTCGGGCTGCCGTGGCTTGGCGCGCATTTCCGCCTGGACGAGCTCTCCGCCTTCTTTCTCGTCGTGGTCAATCTAGGTACGGCCGCGGCGAGCCTCTATGCGCTGGGCTACGGGCAGCACGAGCACGACCGGGCGCGCGTGCTCCCGTTCTATCCGGCCTTCCTCGCCGGCATGAGCCTGGTGCCGATCGCCGACGACGCCTTCACCTTCCTGGTGTCGTGGGAGTTCATGTCGCTTTCCTCGTGGGCGCTGGTCATGGCCCATCACCGCGTCGCCGACAATTTGCGCGCGGGCTATATCTATCTGGTGATGGCGAGCTTCGGCACCTTCGCGCTCTTGCTCGCCTTCGGCCTGCTCGCCGGCCCTGAGGGCAACTATGCCTTCGCTGCGATGCGGCAGGCTCAGCCCTCACCCATGCTCGCCGCGCTCGTGCTCGGCCTCGCTTTGGTCGGGGCCGGATCCAAAGCGGGCCTGGTGCCGCTGCATGTCTGGCTGCCGCTCGCTCATCCCGCAGCACCAANNTTCGTGCGCATCGTCTTCGATCTGCTCGGGCCGGCGGAGTGGTGGTGGAGCATGGTGGTGCTGGCGCTCGCCGGCGTCACTTGCGTCATGGGAGTGCTCTATGCGCTGATGCAGCACGATCTCAAGCGTCTGCTCGCCTACCACACGGTCGAGAATATCGGCATCATCTTCATCGGGCTTGGGCTTGCGCTGGCCTTCAAGGCGCACGGCATGGCCTGGGCAGCTGCGCTCGCCTTCACCGCGGCGCTGCTGCACGTGTTCAATCACTCCATCTTCAAGAGCCTGTTGTTCTTTGGCGCAGGCGCCGTGCTCACCGCCACCGGTGAACGCGACATGGAGCATCTCGGCGGCCTCATCCATCGCATGCCGAAGACCGCCTTCACCTTCCTCGTCGGCTGCGTCGCCATCTCGGCGCTGCCGCCGCTGAATGGCTTCGTCTCCGAATGGCTGACCTTCCAGGCCATCCTGCTCAGCCCGCAGCTGCCCGTTTGGGGACTGAAATTCCTCGTGCCGGCGGTCGGCGCCTTGCTCGCGCTGTCCGCCGCGCTCGCCGCGGCCTGCTTCGTCAAGGCGTTCGGAGTGACCTTTCTCGGGCGGCCCCGCACGCGGGCGGCCGAGCGTGCGCATGAGGCGGACCCCTTCTCGCTGTCTGCTATGTTCATCTTCGCCGCGCTGTGCCTCATCGCCGGCATCTTGCCCGGCTTCTTCATCGATGCGCTGGCGCCGGTGACCAAGGGCCTCATCGGCCAAAGCATGCCGCTGCAACAGGGCATCCCCTATCTCTCCATCGTGCCGATCGCCGAGAGCCGCAGCTCGTATAACGGCCTGCTCGTGTTCGTGTTCATGCTCTGCTCCGGCACCCTTGCGGCGTTTGCCATCCATCGGCTTGCCTCGAACAGGCTTCGCCGGGCGCCGGCCTGGGATTGCGGCTATCCCGACCCGAGCCCGGCCACGCAATACACCTCTTCAAGCTTCGCCCAGCCGATCCGCCGCGTCTTCGGCACCACGCTGTTTCATGCCCGCGAGTGGGTGGAGATGCCGCCGCCGGGAGACGCGCGGCCGGCGCGCCTCACCGTCCGGCTCGACGATCCCATCTGGGACGCGCTCTACGCGCCCGTTGCCGGCGGCGTCACCTTCGTGGCCGGACGACTGAACCGGCTGCAGTCGCTCAGCATCCGCCATTATCTCAGCTTCGTCTTCGCAGCCCTGGTCGGCCTGCTCCTGGTGCTCGCGCTATGGCCGTGATCCTCAACCTCATCGTCCAGGGCACGCAGATGGGCCTCGTACTGCTGTTGGCGCCCCTGCTCGTTGGGCTGGTGCGCAAGGTCAAGGCGCGGCTGTTGCTCCGGCAGGGTCCTCCGCTGATCCAGCCCTATCGTGACCTGCTGCGGTTGATGCGCAAGGAGGTGGTGCTCGCGACGAGCGCGTCCTGGCTGTTTCGGGTCGCGCCATATTTGATCTTTGCCGCCACCTGGGTCGCTGCGTCCCTGGTGCCGACCTTTCGCACGGGCCTGATGTTCTCCTGGTCGGCCGATCTCATCGCCATCATCGCGCTGCTCGGCTGCGCCCGCTTCTTCCTGGCGCTCGCCGGTCTCGACGTGGGGACGAGCTTCGGCGGCATCGGCTCGAGCCGCGAGGTGATGATTGCCTCGCTGGCGGAGCCCGCGATGCTGATGATCGTGTTCACGCTGGCGCTGGTTGCCGGTTCCACCCAGCTTTCGACCATGACCGAATATCTGGTCTCCTCAGAGGTGGGCTTGCGCGTTTCGCTCGGCCTCGCACTCATCGCGCTGATCATGGTGGC